>CAVJSG010000104.1:0-1326 GCA_963651895.1 Campylobacteraceae bacterium | reverse complement strand
CATCTATTTGGAAAGGGCTATTTTTTAAACGAGGCAATAACTTCAAATCTTCGTCATTTATTATAATAAATTTAAATCAATCAACCACAAATTCATACTCTTTAAGCAAATTTTTCACCCTCGCTTTATCAAAACGGCTTTTTGGTTTGAAAACGCCCAAAGTTTCCGTCCTATCCACAAGCTGCAAAAAGTCTAAAACGATGTGATATTGTTCTCTATTCCAAAAATCGTGTATGATGATAGTGGCATTTTCATCGCAGTGCAACAAAATGTTCAAAACACAAGCCACGCGAAAACGCCCATCGACAAAATAAGTATCGATAGCCCTTATCTCACTTTGCGTCAAAAGCGTAAAAATTTGCTGCGAATAAAGCGGATAGCAATGCCTTTTGCTCTCATCTTGCGGATAACCCCACTCTTTCGTCTGCCCTATGTCGATATGCACGAAAGAAAGTCTAGGTGGGTTTTGGCTGAGATTTTGAGCTATGGTTTCATTTTGCGAAATAAAATCAATAAAATTCTTATCGCTTTCTATGGACATAATTTTGGCACAGCTTAGATGGGCGAGCAAAAATGTCGAGCCGCCGCAGCCAAATTCTAGGTAGCTTTTGGAATTTATGATGTGTTTGATAAAGCAATTTACCTCTGCGTGCGAAGCGTGCATAGGCAAGAAATACCTCGCGGCACTACTCTCTCTCTCTCTCTCTCGTTTATGATATGAAAGTATTTTTTTATCAAAAAGATAGAAAATTCGGCGATTGCCAGCCTTTTCTTTGCGAAAGATTTGCATTTTTGCTCCTTTGGTTTTTAAAAATTCTAAAATGTGTCTAATTGATTTTTATAATTTCATTTTTGTTTGAATCATACCTTGCTTCAAGCCTTATCTTATGTTTGAGTAACTCTTTTTTGAATTTGTCTTTAATCTTCCTTTTGGCTACTTGTATAGAAGTGTTTTCGCGTGGATAATGAGAAAAAACAATGACTGGATAATGTTTTATATTTGAATTTTGTATGGCATATTTGTCATATGTGGCAATAAGTTGTTATGTGGCATCTTTTATCTTATTTCCTTTCAATTCTATAAAAATTTCTATATCTTCTATTTCATTTTTAATAACCATATAATCACATTTTTTGGGTGCCATACCATTAGGTTCTACTCCACCATCTATCTTTACCTTAATAAAACTAGCGTTTTTAGTTTCTAAATAAAATTTTCTACCTTCTTCACATTTTAATACTTCATTCTCCCCATAAATTTCCAAATGTGGAGCAATTTGTCGTCTCCTTTCTTCTAATGTCATTGCAAATCCAATAAACTATCAA
>CAVJSG010000103.1:0-7219 GCA_963651895.1 Campylobacteraceae bacterium | reverse complement strand
CTGCAACGCTCTTTGAGACTTTGAATTTTTGAAATTTTTGGCTAAAAATTCACTTTGCCGAGAAATTTTATAGGATTAAGCTAAATTTTATATAAAAAATTTTTCTCGCTCAACGCGCGTATTTTAGGGACTTTGCAGCATTATTAAAAATTTAAGCATTCTTTAAGCATTTTTGAAACTCTTTCATAGTATAATTGCGATTTTATTTCGTGGTCCCTTCGTCTAGTGGTTAGGACATCGCCCTTTCACGGCGGTAACACGAGTTCAAATCTCGTAGGGATCACCACTTCGCCGAGTTTTGCAAATCGCTTTTGAATTTTCAAAGCCAAGTTTGAATTTCCCAAAATTTCCCCTAAAATTCATCAAACCCAAATTTCGCCGAAATTTCATCTATGTCAATGTCCTCGAAAAACTCGCTCAGCGGGACTTTGAGTGCTTTGGCGAGTTTGTAGATATGCTCCAAATTAAAATGCTTGCCGTAGCGGTTGTTTTCGCAGTTTGAGTAGAATGCCACCGAGCGGATGCCGATTTCTAGGGCAAGTTCGAGCTGGCTGATGCCGCGCACACGCCTAAAATGCTGCACTCTGCTCGCTATTTTCTCGTAAAACGCCGCGATTTCGGCACTATCTGCGTTGCTGAAATTCTGGCTGTCGTCTTTTAGGGCTTTCAAGCATTTATCCTATGGGATATTTTAGGCAATAGCTTACAAAGATAAAATTCATTTTTATATATCCTATGGGATATAAATTCAAAATGGGAGGAAAAATGACAAAACCCTTTTTTCATTTAGTTGCCATAGCCCTTGTGGCTGTGGGTTTGACGGCGTGCGGCGGCGATAGTAGCAGCGATGATGAATTTGGCGGCGAGAATATAGTCGAAAATCCTAGCAAACCGCCCATCGAAGTGAGTTATAGCGAGCGCGAAAACACCGTGTGGAGAGGTGCTATCGTAAAAGAGCTGACAATCACGGCATTAGAGGATGTCGAGATACTCGAAGTCGTGCCAAATCGTGGCAACTGCACCGCCACAGGTATGGAAATCAACAATCTAGGCTGGGGGCAAACGCCCGATGTGCGTATAGGACAGGTCAAAACGCTATTATATGGCGAGACTTGGACGCTTACGCTTTCTTGTTCTCGTCTTTTGGATGTAAAAATCGTTACAGACAGAGGCGAGTGGGAATTTAACTTTTAACGAAAGGACAAAAGATGAAAAAGCTAGTTTTAGTGGCTTTGTTTGGGATAGGCGTTGCCTTTGGTGCTGATAGTATCGAAGTGCTTACACAAAAATGCGAGGCAAATGACGGCAAGGCTTGCTTTTCAGCAGGCGCACAGTATGATTTCGGCGACGAGGGGGTGGCAAAGGATGCAAGCTTGGCTGTGAAGTATTACGAAAAGGGCTGCAACCTAAATAATGGTTCGGCTTGCAACAACCTAGCTAGCATATACAACAACGGCAAAGGCGTTGCTAAAAATTCAAGCAAGGCAAACGAGCTTCATATAAAGGCTTGCGACAAATTAAATGATGCGTCAGCTTGCAGTAGTGCTGGTGCGGCGCATTTTCAACAAGGCAGATACCTGAGTGCTAAAAAGTCTTGGGAAAAGGGCTGCAATAGCGATTCTGGCGTTTCTGGGTCTTGTTGCTCTAATCTAGGTACTTTGTATGCTATTGGCAGGGGTGTTAAAACTAATTTTAATACAGCCAAGAAGTATTTCAAGATGGGTTGCGATAAAGGCTTCAAATCCGCTTGCAAAAGTATGAGAAAAATAAGGTAGGGGGTGTGAGATGGTCAGCGAAAAGGAATTTAACGAACTCAAAGAGCGAGTGGAAATGCTTATCCAAGTTGTGATAAACAAGGATGGGTTAAGTAGTTTAGCCTTGCAATATGGCTGGAATTGCGAACAAGTGGAGCAAATATACAAAATTATGGAAAAATTTGTTAATCAAAGGCAAGAAGACTATAATTTTCACACCATAGACATTTGCTTTCACAAAGAGATGGGGCTAGACTATCAAGCTGTAAAGTCAATTTTGTGCGTCTTTTATCAAAGCCGTAAATTTTTGCAAGTCATCAAGCGATATTTGGTGTCAAATTTAGAAAGCAATCAAAATTTGCCATCCGAATTTAATGATATGTTCGCTGAGTTGGCTAACAACCCAAACATATAGCAACGATTTATTGCGAAACGCTATGTCATTGCGACCCTATTTTTAATGGCGTTGCGAAAAGTGGGGACGGAGTGTCATTGCGAGCGAACGCAACTGCGCGAAGCTGTGGCGTCTGTGCGTAGCACCGACTCGCGTTAAGTGCAAATCCACACCTTGCAGGCTGTTAGCCCTTACCATTTTAGGAAATGCGTAAATTTAAGTGGCATTTTTTAAAATAGCAAGCCCCACAGCCTTTCAAACAATGGATTGCCACGACTTTACTTTGCTAACGCAAGCACAAAGCCTCGCAATGACGAGTTTCCCCCAAATTTACGCCCAAAATTCACACCCTTTCTACGCCCCCTTGCAAAAAAAATCACAAATTAACGCATTGTTAGAAAAATTTGCTATAATGTCGCTATGAGTGTCGAGAGAATAAAAGCGGAGTTGGATGAATTCAAGGTTTATCGTAACACCGTTATGGGCGTGATTATCGCTATTTTGGGCTTTATCGTAACGACTTACAAGACGACTGAAAATTTTGTGATAATTTGCGGTGTAGGTGCTGTCATCGTTTTGATGATAATTTTAATCGCCCTTATAATAGCGATTAGAGAGCATATTAAGAAACTTTAAGGGGGTTAGAATGTCCTTTGTTCCTTATTTTGCACTTGCTGTTTGCGTGGCTATCGGCTTTATCGCCCTTTGGCAAGTCAAAAGTATGCAAAAACAAGCTTAAAATTTGATATTATTGCGTAAATTTCGTGTGTTATTTTGAATTTAGATTTTCGCTTGCTTTTGCAAGACTCAAAATGACAAATTCAACACTTTTTTGAAAAAAGCCAAAAATACAGAAAAAACCAAAAAATAAAGTCAAAAAACCCCAAATTTAAAGAGAAAAAATGACAAAATTCAAAGAATTCATCCACAGCGAGACCTTTCCGGGCATTTTGCTTATGTTTTTCACCCTGCTTGCCCTGCTGTGCCAAAACACCTTTTTCAGCGTGATTTACGAGGATTTTTTGCATATAGAAATCGCCTTTGAAGCCGACTTTGCCACAGGCGAGAGTGCGAAACTCTCCAAAAGCCTGCTGCACTGGATAAATGATGGGCTTATCACCATTTTTTTCCTCTGCATAGGGCTTGAACTCAAATACGAAATTCTGCGCGGGCAGCTGCGAAATATCCGCTCCGTGAGCCTGCCGATTTTTGGCGCGCTGGGCGGTATGGCTATGCCTGCGCTGATTTTCACGCTTTTTAACCTTAATGATAGCTCTGCCTTAAAGGGCTGGGCGATTCCCACAGCCACGGACATAGCCTTTGCCGTGGGCGTGGTAATGCTTTTGGGCTCAAAAGTGCCAAGTTCTCTCAAACTCTTTTTGCTTTCACTAGCGATTTTCGATGATATGGGCGCAATCGCCATCATCGCCCTTTTTTACACGAGCGAGCTTTCTTTGGCGGCTGGCATTGTGAGCATTTTGTGCATTTTGGGGCTTTTTGTGCTAAACCGACTCAATGTCAGCAAGCTGCCGCCCTACTTTGTGCTGGGCGTTTTTTTGTGGCTGGCTATGCTGCAAAGTGGCGTGCACGCGACACTTGCTGGCGTCATAATCTCCATTTTTATCCCCCTTGAACGAAAAAACGGCGAGCCATTTTTAAAGGCACTTTACGCGGATTTAAGCCCCTGGGTAAATTTTTTCATCTTGCCTCTCTTTGCCTTTGCAAACGCGGGGGTTGATTTGCGGCAAATGGACAGCTCGTTTTTGTTTTCCTCCGTCAGCCTTGGCATTTTCTTTGGGCTTTTCATAGGCAAACAAGTGGGCGTTTTCTTACTCTCTTTCATCAGCATAAAGTTAAAACTCGCCCACCTGCCCGCAAGCGTGAGCTACAAGGAATTTTACGGCATTTGCATACTCACGGGCATAGGCTTTACTATGAGCCTTTTTATAGACGGGCTTGCCTACTCAAATGTCAATGCCTACGGGCACGCCGACAGGTTAGCAGTGCTTTTGGCAAGCCTTACGAGTGCTGTCATAGGCTTTGTTTATGTTAGCCTTTTTAACAAAAGGCGCAGCGAATGAAAAGACTCAAAGCCCTAGTGCGAAACGAAGCCTTTGGCGGCATTTTGCTCATACTTTTTACCTTTCTTGCGCTTTTTGTGGAAAACGGCGTATTTCAAGGCTTTTACAAGGAATTTTTAAATCTGCCCGTAGGCTTTGTCATAGGCTCTTTTGAGCTTATCAAGCCCTTTTTGCTGTGGATAAATGACGGACTTATTGCGATTTTCTTTTTTTCCATAGGGCTTGAACTCAAAAAGGAATTCACGCAAGGTGATTTTAAAGACCCCAAAAACATTACCCTGCCCCTTTTTGGCGCACTTGGAGGCATTTTAGTGCCCGCTTTCATTTACGCGCTTGTAAATTTGGGCGACACCACGAATTTACACGGCTGGGCTATCCCTACGGCTACGGACACTGCCTTTGCCCTAGCGATTTTAATGATGGCTGGCAAGCATTTGCCCGCCTCGCTTAAAATTTTCTTACTTTCCTTGTCAATTTTCGATGATGTCGGGGCGATTTTAATCATCGCCGTTTTTTACACAAGCAAGCTATCCTTTGCCGCCCTCGTAACCGCAGGGCTTGTGATACTCGTGCTATTTACCCTTAATTTCCTAAAAATCACGCGCAAATCCCTTTATGTCATTTGTGCTGTGATTTTATGGCTTAGCGTGCTAAAAAGCGGAGTGCACGCGACTTTGGCGGGGCTTATCACGGCATTTTTCATACCCCTAAACGACAAACAAGGCGAGCCCTTTTTGGAGGAAATTTACGAAAGCCTTAAATTTTGGCTAGCCTTCGTCATCCTGCCTCTCTTTGCCTTTGCAAACGCAGGCGTGAATTTGTCGCAAATCGATTTATCAAACATTTTTCACCCCGTGAGCCTTGGCATTTTCCTTGGGCTGCTTGTGGGCAAGCAAGTGGGCGTGTTTTTGTTTTCGTGGCTGAGTATAAAAGTGGGGCTTACCAAACTGCCTGAGGGTGCGAGTTTCAAGCAACTTTACGGCGTTTGCATACTCACGGGCATAGGCTTTACAATGTCTTTGTTTATCGATGGCTTGGCTTTTGAGGCGGCTGATACCTTCAACTACGCCGATAATTTGGCGATTTTAATGGCGTCCTTTTGCTCGGGCATTATGGGCTTTGTGTATTTGAAATTTTATGCGCGCTAAATTTGTAAATTTTCCGCCCAAAACGCAAAAAATTTACAAATTTTCCCGTGATTTTTGAATTTTGGCATAATTTTTGCATATCATTTTTGTAGCCTGCGCAGGGATTTGCATTTAGGCAGGCGAGGATAAATTTTTAAGGACAAAAATATGACAAAGGGACTTAAAATCGCGCTTTTGCTCGCTTTGGCGGGCGTTTTTTTCACGGCGTGCAGCGGCTTGCAGCTAGGCGGTGCGAGCAAAAATTACAAAACCCACAAGCAAGTCAAGCACAAAAAAAAGCCCTCAAAGCCTAGCGAAAAGGGCATTTACGACACGCTTTTTGACATAGAGCGGCAGTGGGCAAACACGCCTTACAAGCTCGGCGGCACGAATGTGCGCGGCGCGGACTGCTCGGGCTTCGTGCAGAGCGCGTTTAGAGAGCATTTTGACACGGACATTCCGCGCTCGACTATCACGCAGATAAATGATGGCGTCAGCGTGGGGCGAGACGAGCTAGAAGCCGGCGACATCGTGTTTTTCCGCACTGGACGCGGACCAAATGGCTTGCACAACGGCATTTATGTGGGGGACGATGAGTTCATTCACCTATCTACCAAGCACAGAGGCGTGAAAAAGGTTTCCATAAACAGCGGCTACTGGAAAGGCAAATTCATCGGCGCGAGAAGGTATTTGGAGTGAATTTGCCAAATTTTAGGCGGAATTTGCTAGAATTTGCTAAATTTTAAGGGCGAAATTCAAGGTTAATCAAGAATTTTGCCTTAAATTCAAATAATGCTTGATTTAAACAAAGGGCAAAGCGTGAAAATAGGGGTATTCGACAGCGGCGTGGGGGGTTTAAGCGTGCTAAAAGCCCTGCTGGACGCGCGTTTGTTCGATGAAATCATCTACTACGGCGACACCGCGCGCGTGCCTTATGGCGTGAAGGATAGGGACACCATAGTGCGCTTTTCGCTCGAAGCGCTGGGCTTTTTCGCGCCTTTTAAAATCGATATGCTCATCATCGCGTGCAACACCGCGAGTGCTTATGCGTTGCGGGCGTTGCGTGCGAGCGCGAATTTCCCGGTGCTTGGCGTCATCGATGCTGGCGTGCTGGCGGTTCAAAGGGCTTTAAGCGACTCAAACGCCCAAATACTCGTCATCGGCACAAAGGCTACCATAAAATCACAGCAGTATCAAAAGCGGCTTTTTAAGGCAGGCTTTACGCGCGTGCAAGCCCTAGCCACAGGGCTTTTCGTGCCTATGGTTGAGGAAGGGATTTTTGAGGGCAAACTCGTGCAAGCGGCGTTTGAGCATTATTTTAAGCCTTTGAATTTTGGCGAAAATGTGAATTTTGGGGGGAATTTGGGCGAAATTAGCGCAAATTTAAATGAAAATTCACGGAATTTAAAGGGCGATTTAAATGGGGATTTAAACACTGCGGCTAGAAATTTACGCGATTTAAATGCGGATTTAAATGGCAATTTAAATGCGGTAAAAAATTCGCGCGATTTAAGCGCGAAAAATTCACACGCTCCGGATGCGCTAATCCTTGGTTGCACGCATTTTCCGCTTTTAAGCAAGGCTTTGCAGGGCTATTTTGGGGACAAAACGCGCCTCATTCACTCGGGCGATGCCATCGTCAGCCAACTTCAAAGCGAGTTTAACCTGTGCCAAAAAAAGCACAAAAGCAAGGTGCATTTTCACGCCACGAGCGACATTAAGGCGCTTAAAAACACGGCGAAATTGTGGCTGGGCGGAGTTTGAGTTTAAACATTTTCTTTAAAAAAATGTTGAGCGGTGAAAATTCAGCAAAATCAAAGCGCAAAATGAAGCGAAACGCTTTGACCCGAAAGAAAAAATCCG
>CAVJSG010000102.1:447-7243 GCA_963651895.1 Campylobacteraceae bacterium | reverse complement strand
ATATAAGGTAATGCCGTGTATATTTGTGATATATTTATCTTGCGAATCTATTACCACAATACTTCTAAAAGTTGCTTCTGCGGCAAATACAATTTCGCCTTTTTGCAAAGTTTTAAGTTGATTTGAATTTCCCAAATAAATTATTTTTTCTACCGTGCCATAGTTTGAAAAATTTGTAGGTAAAGCCAAAGAGTAAAAATTTGTGTTTTTAAATTCTGAAATATAACTTTTGCCTATTACACTTTCTTGTAAATTCTGCCCTCTACTCATAGAAAATCCTAAATTTTCAAAAGTTGAGTATCCATTTGTATAATTTTTCACTAAAAAATCAAGTCGCTTGAATTCCTCGCAATAAATCCCCGTATCAAGCCTTGTGCTAGCTTTTAGCTCGTTTATATTTGGTAGGGTGTAGATAAATTTATTTGGCTTTTGGTTTTCTAGCAGTTCGCTTTCTATGGTTTGTAGAATTTGGGCGTGCCTTTCTTTGATGAGCCTTTCTTTTGCGATGATGGAGCGAGTAAGGGCTTCTATGAATTTTATGGTTTTTTCTGCATTGTGGTTAGGAAAGGGAATTTTGCAGTCTAAAAATAGTGTTTTGGCGTGGCGTATGGTCGCGCCCTTTGGCACCATAAAGTCGAGTTGCTGGGTAAAAATTTCGTGCTTCATCAGTGCGAAAATATAAAATTTATTTTTCGTAATGGGTAGTTTATAAAGTGCGCCTGAAAGCATAGTGTTTGGGCAGTCTTTGTCTAAAATAGCGATTTCGCCTATGTTGCTGTCTTTTGAGATGATTAAATCGCCCTTTTTTAGCTCCATATTTACAAAACTTTGAGGCAAAATGGGTAAGGTAGTTTCCTTTGTGATTTGTGGCAAAAAGCTGTGCTTTTGCAATGCCTTGCTACGCATAAAAAAGTAATTAGAATTTGTAATATAGCTTAAAGAGCCTATTTCTAGCCCTAAATCCTGCCTTGTTAGCTTTCTATCTAACAAATCCCCCACTTTTTTGTAATTTTCGTTTTTCATTATAAGGCGTTTGTAGCTGTTGCTTGATAAGATATGGTTATTTGCCCTTATATCATCAAGGCTAATGCTTTGCGGAATATCAACATAGTTTTTCATTTCAAGCCTTATTTTTCAGAGGTAAAGATTTTTTGCAGGGTTTCTTCTTGGGATTTGCACCACTCTTTGAATTCTAGTGCCGTTTGGGTAAAGTCCTCATCGAGCTTTGCTCTGCCCTCGCTGTCGATTTCTATCTCAAAATTTTGAGGGTTGATTTTATAAATGGGGGCAAAATACTTCACCCTTTTGTTTGTTTTAACCTCGTAGCCTAGATTTTGAATGTTTTTGATGAAAATTTGATAGCCTTGTGAATTTAGCCTTTCTAACTCTTTTTTGCTGGGTTTATAGGCGACTATCAAGGATACATTTACGCCTGTTTCGGCAAAGCTGTTGGCTGGCAAATCAAACACGGCGACAATGCGCATTTTTTGCATAAGCCACTGGCGGGTCTTTTTGTGCGTGTCAATGCTTGCTATGGAATTTGATAGCACTATGCCTAATCTGCCGTTTTCGTCTAAAATTCTATAAGCATTTTCCAAAAATACCACGCCTAAATCAATCTTGCCGCTGTCTTTTGCGCCGTTGTAAAAGCCCCACGATTCGTAGCATTTTATAATGGCTTTTTCTAAATCGGTTTTTGGGACAAAGGCTCTGTCCTCGCCAAAGGGCGGATTTGTCAGCACTACATCGAATTTTTTAAGCTCTTTTGTGTCCGCACGAGTGTCCCAAAGTCCGTTTGCGTTTGTGTTTGGGTCTAATTCTAATAAATCATTTGTTTTATCAAATTTATAAAGTATGCTTCCCAAATCCGCTTTTTGCTCTATTTTAGCGTTGCCATCGCCGTTTAGTAGCATATTTAGGGTGGCTAAATGTACCATTTGACTATCTATATCAAGCCCGAAAATGTTGTTGTCGTTGAGTTTGCTTTTTGAATTTACATAAGAAATGGACAAAAAGTCCGCTATGCCGACCGTGGGGTCTATTACGGTCTCGCCGTTGCGTGGATTTACGATGCGGACTAAAAAGTCTATGATGGGCAGCGGGGTGATGAACTGGGCGCTTGAATTTTTGGCAAACTGCGAGGCAAAGCGGTAAAATATGAGCTGATAAAGGTCTGTTTTGTAGGACTTGACAAAGGAATAATCTTGAAACTGCGTAACTATGGATATAAGAACTTTTATGTGGTTTTCGTTTTTAAAGTCTAGTTCTTTTTCTTTGAGAATTCTAAGATAATTGCCACTTGCCCTTTGTATGAGCTTTTCTATGCGAGTGATGAAATTTTGCAAGGATTCATCGGATAGTTTTTTGTAGTTTTGCTCGTCCTTTGTAATGTAAAACTGCAAGAATTCACCGCTGTTTTCTTTGCTTTTTTCATCGTAAATTTTTAGGGATAGAATTTGGATTAAAATCAAAAAGCCCTTTTGATTTACAAGGCTTACCTTATCCATAGTGCGCAAAATCTCGCTCATAGCGTTGTTTATCTGCGTAGAATGCACCCCTGAGATAATCTCCAAGTCGTGCAAACTGCGTTTAGCATAGTCAATATCCTTTGCCCCAAGCTGATTTTGCAGGGCTTGAAAGGTAGGGATAAAAAGATAAGAGTCTGGCAAATGCAGGCTCAAATCCTTTGTGGTGGAGTCCTCGCCCTTGGCATTAAAACTCTCAACATAACGCAAGAATTTATTACCCACTTTTTTAAACAAATAAAGCCTCTCCGTGTCATAAAGAATGCCTAGCGTAAAGTCCTTTTCGCTTTCTTTCATATAGGCTTTAAGCTGCTTGTCATAGACTTCTGCTGTGTTTTTGGAATTTTCTTTTTTAAACTCAATAACGGCTAAAATATGCTTTTTAAGCCACTGCAAAGCCTCTAAATCGTTGTTTTTGTGGTAGTTTTCATAAGCACTAAACCACTCTTTTGAGTCGAAAATCACCGCATCGATTTTAATGTCAGCGGCTGATTTGTTGCCCTTTGGAAAATGAATTTCCGTGCCTATGTAATCCTTGGCGTATAAACCTGAATCGATGATGGCATAGAGAAATTGCCATTTGTAATACTGCTCGTTTTTCGCACACTCGCTTCGTGCGAGGTCGCTTTGCGTGCGGCTGCCTTTCGTGCGCCCAGTTTTTAATAAATTCACGGATTTATTAAAATTTAAGTGCTCGGGCAAAAAGGCGACAAGCTCGCTTTTGTTTGCATACTCTTGGTCGAATTTGTGCTTGCTTTGTGTAAAGGTCGGCATTTTGTTTCCTTGTAAAAAGTTACGCTATTTTAGGCAATCAAAACAAATAATTTTGCGGCGTTTTAGCCCAATAAAATTCATTATAACCCACAAACGCCCTTAAATTCGCTGCGCAGTTTTTCATAAATTTCACCCAAATCCCTGCCACAGACACGCGTGTCGGCGATGGTTGTGATGAAATTTGTATCCCCAGCCCAGCGAGGCACGAGATGATAGTGGCAGTGTGCTGCTATGCCTGCCCCTGCGCTTGCGCCTAAATTCATACCGATATTTACGCCCTTTGCGCCAAGTGCATTTTGCAAGATGCCCACGCCCTCGCGCACAAAATGGCTCATTTCCTGCCAAACATCGAGTGATAGGGATGAAATTTGCTCCTCGTGCGCGTAAGGAATCACCATAAAATGCCCCGGCGAATAGGGGTATAAATTCATTATGCCAAAGCAGAATTTCGCCCTAAAAATCACGCCTAGCTCGCTGTCTTTTGCGTTTAAAATTTCGCTTGAATTTGCACTAGAATTTGAATTTTTTTTATTTGCAAAATTGCTTAAATTTTTATTTAAATTTGCATTAGAATTCATATTTTTATTTGAATTTTCATCATTAGAATTCGCTCTCGCAGCCACGCAAAATGGGCATTCATCGCCTTTTTCATTAAAATACTTCGCCCGCCAAGGCGCGTAAAGATGCTGCATTTAAATCCTTTGTGTTAGGGCTTTTAAAGCCTTTGCTTCATCACTTTGGCGCATAAAATACTCGCCTATTAAAAAGGCATCAACGCCGATTTCATCGAGCTTTGCGAGGGTTTTTTTATTATTAAGTCCGCTTTCAGCAACTATGATTTTATCGCGCGGAATGCGTGGAGTTAGGGCTTCGCACAGCGACATATTCATAGAAAAATCGCTTAAATTTCTATGGTTTATGCCTATGATTTGGGCGTTTGCAAAGAGTGCTTTCTCTAAATCCGCCTCATTATGCACCTCGCAAAGCACGGCTAATTTCAAAGAGTGCGCAAATTCAGCTAGCCTTTTAAGCTCGCTTTGCTCCAAAGCCCTAGCGATAAGCAGCAAAAAGTCCGCACCGCTTGCGAAAGTCTCTAAAATTTGGTATTCATCAAAGATAAAATCCTTTCGCAACACGCAAGCCTCGACTTTTGGGGCGATTTGCTCGATGAATTCTAAATTTCCTTGAAAATACCGCGCCTCGCTTAGCACGGATATAGCCGCCGCGCCGTTTTTATCGTAGTTTTGCGCTATTTTAAGCGGCTCAAAATCCGCCCTTATCACACCCTTGCTGGGGCTTGCTTTTTTTACCTCCGCGATAATGTTAAATTTAGCTGAGTTTTTTTTAAGTGCCTTAAAAACATCCTTAAAACGCCTAGTTTTCGCCCTTTGCTCGCAAATTTTTTCTAAATTTTTATAAGGAAGTTGCTGCTTTTTTTGCGCCAAATCCTGCTTGCAAAAGGCGAAAATTTCCTCTAAAATCACCTTTTTTCCTTTATCAAGCACTGCTGAATGGCTTTGATATGCTCTTTGGACTCATCTGAGTTGCTAAACTCCCTGTCGTGCATAGTTTTGAGCATCACATCCCACGCAGCCCCGCACTCGCCTTGCTTGTAGTAGCCCCACGAGAGCGAATCCAAGTAAAATAGGTTGTTTGGCTCTTGTATGAGCGCGCGCTTTACCAAATTTATGCCCTTTGCGACATCCAAATCGTAGTCAATCAACAAATATCCATAGTAGTTGAGGTATAAAGCCCCGCTAGACTCGTCTATACCTTGCTCAAACTTGCTTGACACCGAGCTAAGCAAGCTCTTGTCGATTTTCTTGCTATTCATAGCATCCTCAAACTCCATAACAGCAGCGATTAGCAGGTATTTTTTATCATTTGAACGCTCATAGGCTCGCAAGGCAAGCTCATAAGCCTCTTTGAATTTACCTAATTGCTGATATAAAAAGAGGCTTAGATTGTCATCAAAGCCGTATTTTAGGGAGATTTCAAGGGCTTGCTCGAACTTTTTTTCAAGCAAAAGCCTATCTAGCAGCACTCGCAAAAAACTCTCGTCCTTCGTAAGCTCGTAAAGTCGCACATACATCGCGTCCAGCTGCTTTTGCTCGCCCTTTTCGTGGTAGATTTTTGCCAAAAAAATGCACACGCGCACCGAGCAGCCAGCCTCATCGACATAGCCCTCTAATTCGACTTTTGCGGCGTTTAAATCCCCCAAAAGCACCTGCGTTTCGGAGATTTTAAGCGCTAGCACCTCGTTTGGCGCGTTTTCCTCGGGCAACCTCGCCTTGCTTGCTTGATAATGCTTTAACGCGAGCTTAAAATCGCGCTTGGATGACTTTATAGCGAGGTCTCCTAGCAGTTCGTAGTTGCGAAAGTCCTTGTCCCACTTGATGAGCTTGTCTAAAATGCTTTGAGCCTCGTTTAATTCGTCCTTTTGCATATGATATACGGCTGAATACCTTGCTAATGCGGCGTTTGAGGCTAGGTAGGGCTTTGCAAGTGCGTTGATTTCGTCCTTTTTGTCCAAATTATTAAACAAGCTCAGCATAAAGGCGTTTTCGAGGGCTTGTTCGCTGCCAAAGTCCCTAAAAATTTGCAAATACTCGTCCCTCGCACCCTCGTAATCGCCTATTTTCTCATAACCAAAGGCTCTCATAGCCTTTCTGTCAAAGGCTTGGTGTCCCTCAGGTATGTCAAAGCTCGTGTGGTAGGTATCTTGCTCGCCGATAACGCAGCCATTTAGGGCTAGGACGATGATTACAAAAAGCAAACGCCTATACATTCTCGTTTCAACTCCTCTTTATATGTCTTAAAGTGCTCCCAAAAGGGAAATGAGCGGCATTGCTGTGGGCGAAGCTCGTATATATCGCACTTTCGCGTGGCTTGATTAAAAAAAGCGCAGGCAAAGCCGCCCTCAAACTCCACTTCCCTAAAACTCCACCGCCAGCCCACTTTCCTAAGGTGCAAAGCTATGAATTCATCGCTATTTAAGCCAAAGTGAGCGGCTAAAAGCGCGATTTCATCGCGGCTGACGATGACAAAACCGCTTTCGCCCGTGCAGCACTTGCCCCCGCAACTCTCACAAGCCGTGCTATCAAAGCTAAAATCGAAACCCTGCTCACAAATCGGCACTTCTAACCCTTATTTTAGTATAAATTTCTTGCATTTTCGCACTCAACTCGCCGTTTTCATAAACAAAAAGCGGATTTTGCAGCTCGCAGGGGCTTTTGGCGCCCTTTTTTGCCGCTATCAGCGCAAGGCGCGCCCTTTGCGTGGCATCTTTATGCACGAATTTAAGCCTTGTGATTTTCAGCTTTGCGGCGGATAAATGCGCGCAAAGTTCTTGCAAAGCCCCTACCTCGTAGCAAAAGCAAAGCGTGCCATTTGGCTTTAAAAGCGCACTGCTAGCACTCACAAAGCTTTCTAAACTCAAAGAATGCGAGGACTTGCCCATTTTAATAAATTCATTTGGGCTTTGCAAGGCTCCCTGC
>CAVJSG010000102.1:0-390 GCA_963651895.1 Campylobacteraceae bacterium | reverse complement strand
GCAAACTCCGCAAAATCCGCACAAATCACGCTTGCATTAACGCCGTTTTGTGCTAAATTTCGCCTCGTTAAATCGCAATTTTCGCTCATTATATCCAGCAAAAAAAGCGAAATTTTAGGAAAATGCTCTTTGAGTAAAATGCCTATTATACCGCACCCGCAGCCCACATCCAGCACGCAACCCTTGAAATTTAGGCTACTTGCGAAGTCAAAGAGCAAGAAAGTGTCGCTATTATAGCGATATCCTTGCCTGCTTTGCGTAAAAACCAACTCCCGCACAACCCTGCCTTTTAATGAAAAATTTTCGCTAAATTTAGCAATTTTTTTTTAACGGCAGTTTTTTTAACGAGTGCTTTTTTTGAGAGGTTTTTAAATTTAATGATTTTTAATT
>CAVJSG010000101.1:0-7288 GCA_963651895.1 Campylobacteraceae bacterium | reverse complement strand
GGACTTGGACTTTGCGCCATCTCATCGGCACTTAAAGCCCCCCCCCCCCGCACAGCAGGGCGGCACATACAACAAGTGAAAATTTGCTTTTCATCTTTGCTCCTTTTGGTAAAAATTCGAAAACGGCATATTATATCACAAAAACCTTAAAGAAAAATAAAATTTTGCAAGATTTGCATAAAATTTTTAAAATTTTTTGTGAAGTAGTGGAAATTTGGGGGTTTGTTTGGGAATTTTTTGGTAAAAATTTGCAAAACCATTGAAAATTAGGCGAAAATTTACACCAAAACACACTTTTTTCAAAATTTCCCCACTTTGCCCAAACCATTAAAACATTTTCGCTATAATCTGCCCTTAAATTTCACGCGGTTTTCGCACGCAAGGCATTTTAAGCGTGCAAAATGGCGTAAAATTCGCAAAAATTCACAAAAAAGGACACAAAATGAACCAAACCGCAGGCAAAAGCCCAAAGAAAGAGGTTAAAAAAGTCGTCCTAGCCTACTCCGGCGGGCTTGACACGAGTATCATCTTAAAATGGCTGCAAGATGAGTATAAATGCGAGGTAATCACCTTCACAGCGGACATCGGGCAAGGTGAGGAGCTCGAACCCGCGCGAAAAAAGGCACTCGCACTTGGCATAAAGCCCGAAAACATCTACATAAAGGACTTGAAAGACGAATTTGTGCGCGATTATGTTTTCCCTATGTTTCGCGCAAACGCCATCTACGAGGGCGAATACCTGCTTGGCACTAGCATAGCACGCCCTTTAATCGCTAAAACCCAAGCCCTCATCGCAAACGAAAGGCACGCAGATGCCGTGAGCCACGGAGCCACAGGCAAGGGCAACGACCAAGTGCGCTTTGAGCTAGGCTACCTCGCGTTTAACCCTGAGCTTAAAATCATCGCGCCGTGGCGGGAGTGGGATTTAAACAGCCGCGAAAAGCTGCTAGCCTACGCCCAGCGCAACGGCATCGACATTTCAAAGAAAAAGGGCAAGTTGCCATACTCGATGGACGCGAATTTGCTGCACATTTCCTACGAGGGCTTGGTGCTTGAAGACCCAGCCGCCGCGCCTGAAAATGATATGTGGCGATGGTGCGTAAGCCCCAAAGAAGCCCCAAATGAGAGCGAAATCGTGGAGTTAGAGTTTAAAAAAGGCGATTTAGTGGCGATAAACGGCGAAAAACTTAGCCCCGCTGGGCTTTTAGCACGCCTAAATGAGCTTGGCGCAAAGCACGGCATCGGCAGGCTTGACATAGTCGAAAATCGCTTCGTGGGTATGAAAAGTCGCGGCTGCTACGAGACTCCGGGCGGCACTATACTGCTGCGAGCGCACCGCGCCATAGAGAGCATCACGCTAGATAGGGAGGCAGCGCATTTAAAAGACGAGCTAATGCCCCGCTACGCGCATCTCATCTACAACGGCTTTTGGTTCAGCCCCGAGCGCACAATGCTTCAAGCCCTCATCGATGAGAGCCAACGCCACGCCAACGGGCTAGTGCGCCTTGAACTTTATAAGGGCAATGTCAGCGTCATAGGGCGCGAAAGTGCGAACGATAGCCTATTTAACGCCGCTTTTTGCACCTTTGAAGAGGACGAAGTGTATAATCAAAAAGACGCCGAGGGCTTCATAAAACTCAACGCCCTGCGTTTTATAATCGCTGGCAAAAATGGGCGCAAATTTTAATTTTGGTTGTTTTGCGAGGCTTTGGGGTGTGAATTTTTAGTAAATTTGAGCTGAAATTTGTGAATTTATGCGGAATTTATGCGTCATTTTTTGAAAAAATTTAACGAAAAGGACTAAAAAATGAAGGTTTTATTGATAAAAGATGTCAAATCTCTTGGCAAAGCAGGCGAGGTAAAGGAAGTTAAAGACGGCTATGGGCAGAATTTTCTCATAGCCAAAGGCTTCGCAAAAGCCGCTACCACTGAGGTTTTGCGTAAATTTGAGGCAAGCGAACGCCAAAAGGCTGAGCAGTTGCGCTTTGAGCTGGCGAATTTAGAGACGCTCAAAAACGAGCTTGCCAAAAAGCAAGTGATTATCACAAAGCCACTAGGCGCAAACGGCTCGCTATTTGGCGGCGTTACAAAGGATGAAATCGCCACCGCGCTTAAAACGCAGGCTGGCATAGAGCTTGACAAGCGCGACTTTGAGGTTGATACCATCAAAGCCACAGGCAGCTACGACATAAGCGTGAGGCTGGGGCACGGGCTACACGGGGTTTTCACGCTTTTGGTAAAGGGCGAGGGAGTGTGAATTTTTGGGGGTTTTTTGAATTTTTGGCGTTAAATTTGCGTGCAAATTCAAAAACGGCTTGAATTTTGCTGAATTTTTGGGGAAAATGCTGAAATTTGGCAAATTTAAACCTTAAATTCAAGTAATTTGTCTAAAATTTTAGGCGAATTTAAGGGCAAAAACAAAGTTTCAAATTCGCTCAACGCGGTTGCCCACGAAAGAAACTTAATCCGCTTACGCGGATTTTTCTTTCGGGGCAAAGCGTTTCGCTTCATTTTACACTTTGTTTTTGCGGTGTGCGTTGTCCTTATCCCAAAACGCGACTTTGTCGCGTAGTGGCTACGCCACGCGGTTTTTTCAAAACCGCTCGCAATGACGAATTAAAAGCTGAATTTAAGGTAAAATTTGCCGAATTTAAGGCAAAAATTCAAGCATTTTTTAATTTTTTCAAATTAAATGTAAATTCTAGGGAGTAAAAATGTTCCACGCGACTACGATTTTAGCCTACAAGGGTAAGAAAAAGTCCGTCATCGGCGGCGATGGGCAGGTAAGTTTTGGCAGCACGGTGCTTAAAGGCAACGCGGTGAAAATCCGCAAACTCGATGGGGGCAAGGTTTTGGCGGGCTTTGCGGGCTCCACAGCCGATGCTTTCAACCTTTTTGATATGTTTGAAAAGCTGCTTTCAAGCTGTAAGGGCGATTTGCTCAAAGCCGCCATTGATTTTTCCAAAGAGTGGCGCAAGGACAAATACCTGCGAAAATTAGAAGCGATGATGCTAGTGCTTGACAGGAAGCACATTTTCTTGCTCTCAGGCACGGGAGATGTCGTGGAGCCCGAGGATGGCGAAATCGCAGCCATAGGAAGTGGTGGAAATTTCGCCCTCTCAGCCGCGCGAGCCCTCGCCCGCCACGCTAAAATGGACGAGGAAGCACTCGTCAAGGCGAGCTTGCAAATCGCCGGGGAGATTTGCATTTACACGAACACAAACATAAAAACCTACGCAATCGAGGACGCAAAATGAATTTAACACCCAAAGAAATCGTCAAATTCCTAGACGACTATGTCATTGGGCAGAAAAACGCCAAGAAGCTCATAGCCATCGCACTTCGCAACCGCTACCGCAGGATGCAGCTGAGTAAAGAGTTGCAAGATGATATAACCCCCAAAAACATCCTAATGATAGGCTCCACAGGCGTGGGCAAAACCGAAATCGCCCGCCGGCTTTCTAAAATGCTAGGCTTTCCCTTCGTCAAAGTCGAGGCTAGCAAATACACCGAGGTGGGCTTTGTGGGGCGCGATGTAGAGAGTATGGTGCGAGATTTGGCAAACGCGGCGATGAGCCTAGTCAAAAACGAGCAGCGCGAGAAAAATCAAAGCAAAATCGATGAATTCATCGAAAATAAAATCCTAGAAAAACTGCTGCCCCCCTTGCCCAAAGGCGTGAGCGATGAAAAGCAAGAGGAATACAAAAATTCACTCGCCAAAATGCGCCAGCGCCTGCGAAATGGGGATTTGGACGAGAGCGTCATCGAGGTAGAAATCTCGCAAAGTATGTTTGACACGAACCCAAATTTGCCCCCAGAAATGGGCGCGATGCAAGACATCGTAAAAGTCATCGGCGTGGGCAGCAAAAAAGTCAAAAAAGAAATGAAAATCAAAGACGCCAAAAACGCCCTAAAAAACGAGGCTAGCGATAAAATTTTGGATTTAGAAAGCATTAAAAGCGAGGCGTTGCGCCGCGCTGAAAATGAGGGCATAATTTTCATCGATGAAATCGACAAAGTCGCGGTTAGCAGCGGCAACTCAAACCGCCAAGACCCTAGCAAAGAGGGCGTGCAGCGCGATTTGCTACCCATTGTAGAGGGCAGCAGCGTGCAAACAAAAATCGGCACGCTAAAAACGGACTACATTTTATTCATCGCCGCTGGCGCATTTCATCTCAGCAAGCCAAGCGACTTAATCCCCGAGCTGCAAGGGCGTTTTCCGTTGCGCGTGGAGCTTGACAGCCTTGATGATGAGGCACTTTACGAGATACTCACGCGCCCCAAAAACTCGCTTTTAAAGCAGTATAAAGAGCTTTTGGGCACGGAAAATTTGCGCCTTGAATTTGACGAGGACGCCGTGCGTGAAATCGCGCGCATCGCTAGCATAGCAAATGCCCAGATGCAAGACATAGGCGCGAGGCGGCTGCACACGGTCATAGAAAAGCTTTTGGAGGACCTTAGCTTTGAAGCCGACAGCTACTCTGGCAAAAAAGTCGTGGTGAGCAAAAAAATGGTAGAGGAAAAACTCGGCGACATCATCGAAAACAAGGACTTGGCGAGGTATATTTTGTGAAATTTTTTTTGGGGAATGTTATTTAAATTTACGCATTTTTTAAAAAAGACAAACATTGGGCAAAGTGTGGATTGCCATACCTTGCTTTCACAAGGCTCGCAATGACACACTACCTTGTCATTATGAGCCTGCGATAGTAGGCGAAGAATCCACACTTTAATTAAAGTCACCTTTAATTCTTTGTGGATACTTCGCTACGCTCAGTATGACGAGTAGCGGGCGTTTTTGCAAAAAAATTCACACCATCAAAAACCCCAAAACCACTCAAAAAAATTCCACACATTCAAAAAACCTCAAAGCCCAAAAATTCACCCCAAAAACTCACTCCCCATACCTATACTCAAAGCCTGCAAAGATGCTACGCCCCGGCAAGCCGCCACTTTCAGCAAAGGCACGCACATACTCGTTATCGTGCGAAGGGTCCTCAGCGTCATTGTAGCCGTAGTTTGTGTCAAAGACATTGTAAGCGCCCGCCGTTACCTTAAACCTTTTCGTCAGCCAATAGTTCGCCACGAAGTCAAAGTAGATTATGGGCTTGGTTTTCTCATACCACCATCTCACAGCGGGTAGGCTAGCGTTTCCAAGCTCGCGGACATTATTTACTAGCACATAGCGCGAGGATTGATAAGTGCCATTTAGTGCTACATTAAATTCATCGCGTGGCGTTATCGTTATGCTAGCAGTGGCATTGCTGCGTGGGTGCGTGGTAAAGTCGTCCCACTCCCTAATCTGCCTTTGTTCTTGCTCTAAAAACTGCCTATTTTCATCCGTGTAATACCTTTTAGTCCTTCTTTGCATATAGCTCCAAGCCGCGCCGAGCGTGATTTTATCATCAAAAAAGCCCTGTTTTGCGTAAATTTCGCCCCCGTAAGAGTAGCCTTGGTCGGCGTTCATATAAAAAACGCAAATGTCAGTTGTGGCGTTTTGCGTGGGGCTTGTGCATTGATTAGCAGGCATTTGCTGAGTGGTTATCATATTGCTTATGTCGTGGAAAAAGCCTGTCGCGCCAAAGCTAGAAGTGCCAAAGCCCGCAAATTCGTGCTTAAAATCCACGCCAAGTTCGTAGTTTAAAACCCTCTCAGGTGTCAAGTCCCTAGCAAGTCCCGTTGTCGCGCCTAGCGTGGTGTAAAGGGCGTTGATTTTGGGGATATTTATCTTGCGCCCTAAATTTGCGTGAAAAACTAGCGGCTCGATGGGCTGCACATACAAAATGCCCTGAGCCGTCCAACCCCAAAGGTGCCTGTTTTTGTCCCTACTCAAAGGCGTTGAGTGCGCGTTGAGTATATCAGCCGCAACGCCGCTTTCTTGGTTATAGTAAGGGCGATTTAGTATCCTAATGCCATCGTGCCTATCATAACTAGTACTCAAAACAAAGCGGAAAATTCGGTTCATTCGCAGGGCATACTCTGTGAAAAAGGATGAATTCAGCACATCCCATTTGCGGTCCTCAGGATAATACCGAGTCCTATCCGCAGCCCCGCCATTTACTATCACATCCTCGGCGTAGTGGTGTTCGTTTTTCACCGTAAAGCCTAGCTTTAAATTCTGCTCATTTCCAAAGGAAAATTTAGCTACCTCGTTTATGCCTATGCTGTAATTATCATACAAGGCACTATATTGCGACCAAGCACCGCTTTGACTCGCGTCCATATGATACCAAATGCGTGAATTCAAGCTCACATAATCATTAAAAACCGAGTCGCCGAGTATATAAAAGGCGGTTTTATCATAGTTTGGCAGCCCGTCTCCATAAGAAAGCCCTATGTGGCGTTTTTGGTGCTGATGATAGAAATTCGCACTATACTCGTGGTTGTAGCCCAAATAAATGCCATATTTACCCGAAATCATATAATACCTGCGGTCTGTGTTTGGTATCTCTATGGGTCCAAGTTCATTGTGCCTGTAACTATAATGCAGCGAATCCCTTTTCATCTCGCTATAAGTCAGGGCAAAATAGCTATCCCCAAAGTGCCGCCCGATTTGCGCGCCCACTTGGCGTTCGTTGTTTGCCGCGGTTACAAATCGCAACCTAAATTCTAAATTTTTTCGCGGCGTGTAGGATACTATATTTAAAGCCCCGCCGCGTTTGTTTGTGCTAAAAACAGGACTCGTGTAGCCTTTGGAAACTTGCAACTCGCTTATACCAAAGGCTGAGTAAGGTGCTAAATCCGTTCCGCCCACAGCATTGCCCTGATAAATGTCGTTTATAGGGATACCATCATAGTAAAAGCCCAAGTCGCTTTCGCTAAAACCGCGTATGTAAATGGTGCTAGAACGCTGCGTGCTAGGCATATAAAAGACATTTGGCGTGAAGCGAAAGGCTTCGGCGGCATCCCTAGCACCTGTGAATTCTATATCCTCGCTAGTGATGGACACTACCGTGGGGTTTGAGTCGGCGTATTCGGGGGCTGTGATTTCAACCTCGCCGAGTTCGTAGGTTTTTATCTCATCATCGGGGGCGGAATTTGGGCTTTCGCCCACGCCAAAAATGCTACCGATAACGCCTAGCACGCCTGTGTTTTGTGGGTTTTGACTTTGGGCTGAATTTTGCGAATTTTGCCCTGAATTTACACTCGAATTTAAATCGCTTGGATTTTGGGCAGAATTTTGTGAATTTCTAGCCGCGTTCGTGGGCGAATTTACGCCTTGCCCTAAATTTTGGGCAGAATTTTGTGAATTTGTCGGCAAATTCACGGAATTTGCAGCGTTTGTATC
>CAVJSG010000100.1:0-7315 GCA_963651895.1 Campylobacteraceae bacterium | reverse complement strand
AATTATTTGTTTGTGAATTTTGCGAATTTTGTGGATTTTGCTGTGCATTTTGTGCTTGATTAGAATTTATCTGCACATTTTCATTTGTCGCCATTTTTATCCTTTTTTGTTTTTTAAAATTCCATAAAATTTGCCAAAAAATTCACGCCCACGCCCCACTGAATTAGGCAAAATATCCACAAAATTCACACCGCCACTTCCCAAAAGTCCACTCTCCAAACTTCCGTATTCCGCACTCTGTTCTCTATTTTCCGTATTTACCCCCCAAAGCTCGTGCCCCCACTTGCAGCCTTTGAGCCGCCGCCAAAAAAGCCGCTTTTGCCTGAATTCGTCCTCGCCGCGCTTTTTTGCTGATTAAAGCTATTTACGCTGCGCTGATAGGCACTTTGGTTGGAAAACGCGCCGCGCTGATTTGCGCTGAAATTTGGGTTGTTGAAAAGTTTTGAGCCAATGTAGCTGCCGATTATCGCTCCGGCGGCACTTGCAAGCAGTGCCTCGCCTAATGATAGCCCGCCAGAGCTTATTTGCGCGCCATCTTGGGTGAGCTTAGATGTGCCGCTGTCGATTTTTGCTTCCTCCGCTTTTAGCAGGGCGTCCATTTCTGCTTGGCTTAAAATGCGTTCAGTCCCGTCAAGCTGCCGTAAAATCACGCGTGTCTCATCGCTTGGATACTGGTCTTTGATTTTGTATTCGCCCTGCGCCACTTCCTCGATGATGACGAAAGCGCCTTTTGGCTGCGCTTGGGCTTGCTCTTGCCTTTGCTCGCAACCTGTTAAAACGCCCGCTGTAACGGCACTCAAACCGCCGATAGCGGTGAGTTCGAGAATTTTTTTGATGTGTTTCATTTTTTCTCCCTTTTTTGTGTGGTTTTTGTGAATTTTTTGCTAAAATTTGTGAAAAATTCAGGCTTTTTGCCAAATTTACCCTATTTTTTAATTTACCTTAACTGCTCTAACCTCTCTTTTTTCGTCCCTATCTCTGTGATTTGCACGCCGAAGTTGCCATCTACTATGACGACTTCGCCGTAAGCCACGCGTTTGTCGCCGATGAGAATTTCCAAAGGGTCGTTTGCGAGTTGGTTAAGCTCCACAACCGAGCCTATGTCCATAGTCAGCACATCCTTTAAAAGCATTTTTTTATTGCCGATTCGCACGCGAATGGGCAGGCGCACATCCATAATTAAATTTATGTTTTTCAGCTCGCCCTCGACACGCGCGACCCTTTCGCCCTCATCGCTGCTAGGTGCTGCACTAGCATTTTGTGCGAGGGTGTTGTAAAGCCTGTCGTTTAGCACTATGGCAAATTGCTCGTTTAAGTCCTCGATTTTCACATCGTAAAAATAAAGCTTGTGGAAAATCGACAAATCCAAGCTATCCCCCACGAAGTCGCATTTATCGAGCATTAGGGTGATTTTGGGCATTTCCTTTTGCGCCCCAAGTGTCGTGGCAAAGGCTGAATTTATGTTTGAAACCACTTCCTTTGCCCCGTCCATAGCCTCCGCGTCAAGCTCGGCTTTTTTAGAAATTTGTTCCTCGCCCATCATCCACTCGCCGATGGCGCCCATCAAAACGCTGCTGATTAAAAGCGCGAATTTGCCCCCATCGCTGGCGTTGAAAATCGCCCTTACAAGCGGCGGCTTTATGCTATCCTGCGCGCTGACATCAAATTCCTTATACTCGCTAAATTCAGCCTTTTTGCCCGTAAGCCCCTCTATGGTGCTTGCCGCCTCGCCCACGAAAAGCTTTAAAAATTCATTTATCATATGACATCCTCCTCTTCCTCTTCTTCTTGTTGTGCGTCATAAGCACTCGCCTTTTCACGCCGTTCTTCTTCGTAAAGTTCTAAAATTTCCTTAATCTCATCTTTATCCGTGCGGATGAGTTCGGTGATTTTCACGCTTTTGCGAAAGCGGTGCAGCCCTATTTGCGCCAAAAACACATCCTTTTTGTCTATGCTTACTATGGCTTTATCATCCGCCTCCCTATCAAGCCTTAAAATGTCGCCTGCTTGTAAATTTAAAAATTCCTCGACATTTATGGTAGTTTTTCCCAAAATCACCTCATAAACAAGCTCGGCGCGTCCTATTAAAGTCTTTAACTCTTTGTTGCGGCTTTTTTTGGCTGAGGTCTCGCCCATCATAATGTCGCGGCTTGCAAGGCGGCTTAAAACGCTTTCTAAATGCACCACAGGGTAGCAGATATTTACCATTCCGCTTGAATTTCCTATGATGATTTCCATTACTACCATAATTACGATTTCATTTTGCGCCACGATTTGCACGACATTTGGGCTTGATTCTTTGGCTTCCACGCTTGGATAAATTTCAGCCACGGTTGCCCAGCTTTCCTTTAATCGCTGCATAATTATACGCAAAATGCTATCAAGTAAATTTAACTCTATTTCCGTAAGTTCGCGCATAGTCTCATAACTCTCGCCCTGCCCTCCCAAAAGCCTATCAATCATAGGAAAGGTAATGCTTGGGTTGATTTCAAGCACGCAGTTGCCATCAAGTGGTTTCATCGAAAAGACATTAAAACTCGTGGGGCTTGGCAGGGACATTAAAAATTCGCCATAAGTCATTTGGTCCACTGAGTGCAGTTTTATTTCGACAATGCTTCTCATCATAGATGAAATTTGCGAGGCTAAATTTCGCGCGAGTTTGTCGTGTATGCCCTTTATGGAGCGAAGTTGTTCTTTGCTGACGCGGTTTGGGCGTTTAAAATCATAAACGACAATGTTTCGCTCATCGCGCTCAGCCTTGGTGCGCGAAAAGCCGCTCGCCTCGTCATCGACTACTTCAAGCAGGGCGTCAATCTCTTCTTGGGATAAAATTTCAGCCACTAATAACCCTTTCTCTTAATTTTCGCAGCAATTTTTTGTGAATTTGAGAAATGCGACTCTCGCTAATGCCTAGCATATCGCTGATTTCCTTTAAATTTAGTTCCTCGTAATAATAAAGCTGTATTATAAGCTGTTCGCGTTCTTTTAAGGTTTCAAGCACGGCACTGACATTTTCAAGCAAAGCCTGCCTTTCGATTTTCTCTAAGGTGTCATCCTCGGTGTAGTAGTTTAACTGCTCATCGAGTGGCAAAATATAGCTCACCGCGTGGGCTTGGCGCACCTCTTTTATCTTTTCTACCTCTAAATTTAGCTTTTTGGCAAGGTAGGCGTCATCGGGTTCTTCCTCGTTTTTTTGATAATACTCATCGATGATGACATCCATATCCTTGACTATGCGGCGGTTGTTGCGACTCATCACATCAAGGCTGCGCAAATAGTCTAACATTGAACCATAAACGCGTTTTTTCACAAAGCCCCAAAAGCTGTTGTTCTGCTCCCTTTCATAGCGGCTTGACAATTTTATCATTTCCTCCACGCCTATGCTGATTAAATCATTCACATCTATGCTTGATGGCAGGCGTTCTTTTAGCCTAAACGCAAGCGCGCGTAGGGCTGGCATATAGGATATGACAAGCTCGTCTTGTTCCTTTTTAAGTGCCTGCGCGTAGGGGTTAGGCGGCATTCTTTGAACCATCTTTTCGCCTCTTTTCTTTGACTTCACTCTTTTTCAACTCTTCTCTTTCCATCTCAATCGCCTTTAAAATATGCTCTGATTTGCCCTCTTTTTTCTCCAAGTCCATTATGAGTATGTCGTTGATTGCCTCGTGTTCCTCGACATTGAATTTCTTGCCCACGGGCGTGTCCTTATCTATAAAAAACATTATCGAAATGTGCGAACACATATAAAACAAAAAGGTTATAAGTATGGTAAAAACGATTATATCAAAGGCTTTTTCAATGCTCAAAACGCAAAAAATCAAGCCCAAAAAAAACCCGCACACCGTAAGAAAGGCGACAAAATGCTCGGGCAGTATCTTTGACCTCATCTAAAACCTCTCCACTAGCTTTTTGAAAAAGCTTACCACGCTTTTGCGCGGCACATTTTCAAGCTCTTTTTGCTCCAAGCGGTATAAGAGTTTGGAGCTTAAAGCTGCGAATTCATCGCTTGATGGCGAGCTTTCATCGCTAAAAAGCGTGCGTTTTTTGATGCTGGCGCTCACATCCTTACTTGCGCTTAAATACCCCAAAAATTCTAAATTTAAGGGGTGTTTTATGTTATCATCCGCTACTTTTTTTAAATTTTCAAAGACTTTTTGCCCCTCGTTTGCGTTTTTTACGGAATTTAAAAGCAAAAGCACATTTTCCTTGCTTTTTGAAGTCGCTTTTATAGTGGCATAAGCGTCTGTAATGGCGGCGGGGTCGGGCACGGTTACTATGATAACCTCATCAGCCATATCTAAGAAATTTTGTATCGCCCCGCCTATGCCAGCCCCCGTGTCGATGATGAGAAAGTCCAAATCATCAAGCGCACTTGCTTGGTTTAAAAAGCGTTCATAAATGTTTTTGTCGTTGTATTTTAGAATTTCATCCCCACTTTCCCCGGGAATCAGCCACAAATTCGGCTTTACTTCTATGAGAATTTCTTGCAAAGAACACTCGCCTTTTAGCACATTCAAAAGATTTTTTTCCACGCGCACATTTAAAATCACATCCAAATTCGCTAAGCCTATATCCGCATCAAAAAGCCCCACTTTATAGCCGCTGCGTGCTAAAACATTTCCTAAATTCGCACTGATGGTGCTTTTTCCCACGCCGCCCTTGCCGCTAGTAATGGCGATGAAATGCGTGCTGTGGGGCTTTTTGGCAGCGTTTTCGTTCATTAAATTTTGTAGTTTGTAGGCTTGGTTCATTGTTCTTTCCTTGAAAAGCCCTCTAAGACGCATTTGACTAGGAATTCGCTGTTTGCAAGCTCTATGTCATCGGGCACATCCTGCCCTATGCTGAAAAAGCTCATAGGCACATTTATGTCATAAATGAGCGAGAAAACATTGCCAAAAACCTTTGTCTCATCGAATTTTGTGATGATGAGGGTGTCTATGTTTAAATACTCTTTGAAATTCTTATAAACCTCCATCAAATCCTCTAACTTCGTGTTCGCTGAAATCACCAAATTCACATCAATGTCCGCGTTTGAGTGCGAGAGAAATTCCTTTGTTTTAGCGAGTTTGCTTTGGTCATACTGCGAATTTCCTATGGTATCCACTAAAATAACCTCGCAGTAATTAAGCTGCTGTATAGCCTCGTCCAAATCCTTTGGCTCTATGCTGTCTATTATAGGCAGTTTCATCATCTTTGCATACTGAAAAAGCTGCTCCACAGCGCCTATGCGGTAGGTATCAAGCGTGATAATGCCCGTTTTATAGCGTTTATCCCCATACGCATAGCGAAAGGCGAGCTTTGCCAAAGTCGTAGTCTTTCCCACGCCCGTGGGACCAACAAGCATCATAATTTTTTGCTTGCGAATTTCACTCTCCACGCGGCAAGGCAGCATATTTCGCAACAGCGAGTAAAAATAGCGCGAAACCGCTTCGGGGTTCGTTTTCATAGAAGCAGGCATATTCTCAATAGTTGCCTTCATAATGGCATCCAAATGCTCATCCTTCATCTTGCTTTTTTTCGCCTGCTTGTAAATGCTCGCAAATTCAGGCGGAATGACGAGATTGCCACGCAAGGCTGCCTTATCATCCCACATCATATCCACGATTAAGGACACTTTTTCGCTTAATTTATTTATTTTTTTATCTAACGCCTCGATTTTTTTATTATTCACAGGCTGTTCTAAATCCTGTGAATTCGTCATTTGCGAGATTTCATCCGCCGCCTCCGAGAGCCTTTTTTTGAAATTCTCTAAGCTATTATGCTCTTTGGGCGCAGCCACTTGCTCATAAGCCTTTGCGCGATTAACTTTGGCTCTATCTGAAAAATCCAAAATCACATCATCATCGGCTTTTTTAGGGCGTGGGGCTGAATTTTGGGCTGAATTTACTGAATTTTGCGCAGATTTTATGGAATTTATGGCAGCGTTGATTTCTTGCATTTGAGCCGAATTTTGCGCGGCTGAATTTGTCCCGCCCATTTTCGCCAAATGCGCCTTATAATCCTTCTCCTCAATCGCCACGACAACCTCATACAAGGGCTTTTGCGTGAGGGTTTTGGGGCGAATTTGCTTTTGGGTTACGAGCATAGCCTCGTCCCCAAAGTCCTGCTTTATGCGTGCTAGGATTTCGTCCTGACTTTCCACGGTAAAACTATGAATCAGCTGTCCCACTAGCACTTCCTTTCTAAAATTTCGCCCAAGGGCAAGATGACGCTTAATCGCTCGTGCGCGCGTGGGTGCGGCAGGGTGCAAAAGGCGTCATTTAGGCACTTTGCGCTGAAATAAAGCAAATCTATATCCAAAATCCGCGGCGCGTTTTTAAAGCTGCGTTTGCGGCGAAATTTAAACTCATAATAAAGCAAAATTTTAAGCAGCGCACGCCCGTGCAGCAGGCTTTGCGCGATAAGCACGGCGTTTGTGAAATCCTTTTGATTTTCGTAGCCAAAGGCTTTGTTTATGAGCAAAGACGAGCTTTTTAGCACTTTTAGCCTTTTATCCCCCATTATGAGCCTGAATAATTTTTTAAACACTTGCTTTTCATCTTTCATATTGCTTCCAAGTCCTATAATGGCATAATACTTTCTTTGCGAATTTGCCTTTGAATTTGCTGAAATTTTGCATAAATTTGCCGTAAAATTCAGCTTCAAGCGCAAATTTTTCACTGAAAAGGGGTAGAATTTCGCCCTTTTCCAAGCCCTCGCCCCAGATATTTTCACCAAACGCCCTATTTTTTGGCATCTTTCGCATTTGCAGCCTTGATTTGCTCGATTTGCGTGCAGATTTGCACTATGCCGACTAAGGCTAGATGGTAGCCAAAGGGACCAAAGCCAGCCACAGAGCCGCTGCACACGGGCGCGATGAGGCTTTTTTGGCGAAAATCCTCGCGCGCTGCGACATTTGTGATATGCACTTCGATTGTCGGCAGCCCCACAGCAGCGATGGCATCGCGAATCGCCACAGAGGTGTGCGTGTAGGCAGCGGCGTTGATGATGATGCCTTGCGCGGTGCCTAGGCACTCTTGGATTTTATCCACCAACTCGCCCTCGAAGTTGCTTTGAAAGAACTCCAAATTCACGCCCTCTTGCTGGCTCGCGGCGATTTTCATTTGCTCGTGGATGTCCTCCATTCGCATCATTCCGTAGATAGAGGTTTCCCTAACGCCCAACATATTGATGTTTGGACCCTGAATGACCATAATTTTCATCCTAACAACCTTAAAAATAAAATTTAAAACACATTATAGCATTTTAAGCTAAATTTATTATAATTTGCTAAAAATTTGGGGAAATTTTGTGAAATTTTTGGGGAAATTTGGTA
>CAVJSG010000099.1:0-7325 GCA_963651895.1 Campylobacteraceae bacterium | reverse complement strand
ATTATGGATTGCTTCGCTACGCTCGCAATGACGGGTTTTGTTTAACCAAAAAACCCCTCTATGCCCTCTCTCATCGCGCTTGGCGAGTCGGTGTGATTTATGAATTCGCGAAATTTACTAGCCCCCGCAACGCCCTTGCTATACTCGTGCAAATGCTTGCGAAAAAGCCTTGCGCCGTAGTCTCCGTAGTGAGTGAGCATAGCCTTAAAATGATATAAAATTATCTCTTTTTTTAGGGCTTGGCTCACATTTTTGCCGCTTTTTATCTCATAAAAAAGCCAAGGCTTGCCCACGCTTGCGCGCCCTATCATCAGCCCATCAGCCTTAGTAAAGTCCAGCACGGCTTTGAAATTCGCGCCGTTTATGTCGCCGTTTGCGATGACGGGGATTTTCACGGCTTGCTTTGCCTCTAAAATGCCCGCGTAGTCAGCATTTCCGCGATAAAGCTGCTTCGCCGTCCTTGCGTGAATGGCTATGAAATCAGCCCCCGCGTCCTCGCACGCTTTGGCTATGGCGGCTGGGTGCTTTTCATCAAAGCCAAGCCTGAATTTCACGCTGGTGTAGGGCTTTTTGCTGTGCGTTTTTATGGTAGATACGAGGCTTTTGAGGCGTGGCAAGTCTTTTAATAAAGCTGCACCCGCGTTTTGCTTGATGATTTTTGGCACGGGGCAGCCGCAGTTTAAGTCTATGCCGCTTATGAAGTCAAATTCGTTTAAAATTTGCACGGCTTTTTTGATGATTTTTTCATCGCTGCCCGCGATTTGCACGATGAAGGGCGACTCGCTTTCGTGCCTTTGCAGCATCTTTAAAGTCTTTTTAGCCTCGAAAACTAGGGCGTTTGCGCTTATCATCTCGCTTATGGTAAGGTCTGCGCCGAATTTTTTCACCACAGCGCGAAATGGCAAATCACTAAAACCCGCCATAGGCGCGAGGACTAGGGGCTTGGAGGCGAAATTTATCATAAGACTACTTTAAATTCAGTGGCGAAATTCATCATTGCAAAAATTTAGGCAAATTTATTGCGAAAACTCGGCGAAATTCAGTAAAATTTAGTGAAATTTAGCAAATTCTCACTGCGAAATTCAGCAAATTTCAGCAAAAAATTTATCATTTTAAATTCATTGTATAAAATGATTCAAATCGATATTTATGCCCTTTTCCCTTGCCAAAAGCACGAGTTTAAAGTCGTTAAAATGCTTTTTGTCGTTGCCGATTTCAAGGCGCAAATCATCAAACATTGAAAGCTCGGCGAGTATAAATAAATAAGCGCGCAAAGCCTCTAAATGCGAGTTTTTAAGGCGTTTGAAAATGTTTATTAGCGCGTTTGGTTCTAGTTTTTTCACGCCGATTTTAGCTGCCCTTAAATAATTTTTTTCCTCCAAATTTTCGCCCTTTAAAACCCACTCAAAGTCCGTAGCATTCATATCTAGCAAGCCCTGCTCAAAACGCTTTAAAAGGCTCATTCTTTGGACTGAATTTGGGGCGATTTTTAGATTTTTAATTTGGGCTAAATCGCCCTTTTCAAGCACCGCCTCAAATGCCAAAGTATCAAGCTCATCCTCGCATTCTTTTTTGTTTTTAATGCGCGAAATGGCGTAGTTTAGCTCATTTGCAAGGCGGTTTTTTTCATTTTGCAAAAAAAGCAAATTGTTTTCATCTAGCTTAAATTTACGCAAATTCGCGCTTTTGCCCTCTTTAAGCGTGCTTAAAAAGTCGATAACCTCGTTTAATTTGTCGAAATTTGCAAGCTTTTTGTGCGTTTTTACACTCGCGGCAAGTTCGGCTGCTTCTTTGAATTCCTTTGTCTTAAACTCCACGCGCGTGGGCTTTTCAAGCAGTAAATCGCAGATGAATTTTTGAAATTTCTCGCCGTCATCAAAGAAATGCTTGTATTTTAGATAGCGCAAAAGCCCATAAAAGCTCATATGAGCAAGGGCAAACACAAACATAAGCACCACAGGGGCGATAACCCACACCATCACGGGAGCTGTAAAGTCCCTACTACCAAGGCTTAGCGTGAAATCCGCGTTATTTATGTGAAAGGCAAAAGCCCCCAAAAGCACGATATAAAGCACGCTGAGCGTAACAAAAAGTCTGATTTTCATTGTCTTTCCTTTTCGATGATTTCGCGACAATTTTTGCAATACCTCGCCTGAGGCTTGATTTTAAGGCGTTCTAAATCAATCTCATCCCCGCAAAGCTCGCAAATGCCATAAATTTGCTGCCTAAATTTAGCCAAAGAATGCTCCACATCCTCTAATTCCTGCCGCAAACTCAACGCTATGGTGCGTTCAATCTGCGAACTAGTAGCCACACTTGAAAAATCCACGCTGTCGATGGGCTCGCTAGCTCGCAAGCCCTGCAAATCGCGCTCGTTGTCGTTTAACTGCGCTAAAATCGCCTCTTTTCTTTGCTTTAAAACGCCCTCAAAGTGCGTCAAATGCGTTTTTTCCATACTCTGCCTCATTTGTGATAGGGGTGTTTTCGCAGTATGCAAAAGCCCCTGTAAAGCTGCTCCAAAAGCAAAATTTTCGCTAGTTGGTGCGCCAAAGTAAGCCTGCTTAATGATAAAACCAAGTCAAATTCGCCCAAAAAGCCACGCTCAAAGCCGTAAGCACCGCCTATGAAAAAGGACAGCGCGTTTTTGCCCTCTAAAATTTGGGCAAATTCAACGCTTGTAAGCTCTTTTCCGCCCTCATCCAAAGCCACGCAAAAGCCCTTTTTATAGGGCTTTAAAGCCTCGCTGTAAGCTTTTTGCGCTGCGGCTTTTCCGCTTTTTTGCGCCGCGTTTATTTTGGGGCTAAAAATGCAAAATTCCTTAAATTCAGCAAAATTCGCGATGAGTTTTGCGAATTTTTCATTCAAAACGCTAAATTCCGGCGCGTTTTTTTGCACACAAAAAAGCGAAATTTGCATTTTAATCCCTCGCAAAAAGCCCCAAGAAATGCGACAAAAACTTCTTATGCTCGCTTCTTGGCACTATGGCATCGATGAGCCCGTGTTCAAGCAAAAACTCAGCCCTTTGAAAGCCCTCGGGCAGGTCCGCGCCTATGGTTTGCTTGATGACGCGCGCGCCCGCAAAGCCCACGAGAGCGCCCGGCTCCGCGATAACCAAATCCCCCAAAAAGGCAAAACTCGCCGAAACGCCGCCCATAGTGGGGTCCGTTAAGATGCTGATAAATGGCAGCCTCTCATCTGCCAAAAGCCTTAACGCCGCGCTAGTTTTGCTCATTTGCATTAGCGAGTAGGTGCTTTCTTGCATTCTAGCCCCGCCGGATGCCGAAATGATGATGAGTGGGGATTTGTTTAAAATCGCCCTTTGTGCTGCGCGTGCGATTTTCTCGCCCTCCACAGAGCCCAAAGAGCCTCCCATAAAGGCAAAGTCAAATATCACAAGCTGCACCCTGCGCCCATCTATCAAGCACTCGCCGCTGATGGCTGAGCTTTTGCGCCCCGTTTTTGCCTCGCCCTCTTCAAGCCTTTTTTTGTAGGATTTGCTATCTACGAATTTCAGCGGGTCTATGGCTTCTAAATTCGCGTCAAATTCAGTAAAAGAGCCCTCATCGCAAAGTATTTTAATGCGCTCAAAGGGCGAAATTCGCATATGAAAGCCGCATTTGGGGCAAACGCTCAAACAAGCCTGAATTTCCTTAAAATACATTAACGCACTGCAACTTTGGCACTTTACCCAGTGGTTTGGCGCCTCGTTTGGCTCGGCTTGCTTGCGGCGAACGCCTGAGAAAAAGTCTAAAAAATTCATAGTTTTACCTTAAAAACCGCATTATACCAAACTTTGAATTCGCTTTGGCAAATTCTAGCAAATTTGGCGAAATTTACCCAAAAAACGCCGAATTTAACTCAAAAAATTCCCCTAAAACCTCGTTCCCATCGTAAATTCAAAGGTTTCTATATCGTCTCCGTCCCTTTGTTTAAGCGGCTTGGCAAAGACAAATTGCAGCGGTCCCATAGGGGTTATCCACTCTAATGAAATGCCTACGCTGTGCCTTTGGATATGCCTTTCGCTCTCAAAAGCACTATTTTGCCACTTGTTTTCCTCATCGTGTATGTAGCCATAGTCGAAAAACAGCGCTCCGCGAAGTTTGACGCGGTCTATGATGGGAAAGCTTAATTCTACTGAATTTGTAAAGGCTATGGTGCCGCCGTATTCGTAGTTATTTACATTGTTGATTTTTGGGCTTACCGAGCGGCTAGCATAGCCACGCACCGAGCCTATGCCGCCTAGGAAAATTCGTTGATTCACAGGCAGATAGCCCCTGTCCCAGAGTTTGTAGAATTTAGCCTTATAACGCAAAATCAAGTCCCAGCTGATGAGTTCTTTCAGCCCTTGATAAAAGTTAAAACTCGTGCTTGATGAGAGAAATTTTTGGTCCCCGCCAAGCCCTGCAAATTCAAGGCTTGTGGAGATGATGAAGCCCTTGCGCGGCAAATAGTAATCATCCGTGTTGTTAAAGCTGATAAATGGGGCGATGGAGCTTTTTATGCTCTTGCCCTCCAAGTAGCCTATGAGTTTGAGATAGTCGCTAATGCCGTAAAGCTCGCTGCTTTCGATATTATAAGTAAGTCCCGCGCTAAAATACCGCCAAAACGAACGCCCCAGGGTAAGCTCAAAGCCGCGAGTTTTGTTGTTATAACTCGTATCCCAGCTATAATCGCTCGCATAAACACTGCCGCCGAGACTATAATAGCTATCAAAGAGGCGAGGATTTGTAAGCCCTATGCGCCCTGAAAGGTAAGAGGTGTTGTAGTAGCTGTAATACGAATCACTTCCCTTAAACATACAGCCCGTGCAGTCTATGCTTACCACGCTACGCAAGCCGCTGCCAAAAATGTTAGTGTCTGAGAGCGAGGCGTTTAGCAAAAGCCCGTCCGAGCCATAGCCTATGCCCCCTGAAATGCTGCCCGTGCTTGCCTCTTTCACCTCAACCCTTAAATCTATTTGACTTTCATTTACCCGCTCTTCCTCTATGCTAGCGTCATCAAAGTATGAGGTGCGGCGTAGGGCAAAGGTTGATTCTCTCAAATCGCCCTTGTGATAAAGCTGCCCCTCCGTCAAATAAAGCTCGCGGCGCACCACTCTGTCATTTGTGCGCGTGTTTCCCGTGATGATGACATTTCGCACGAAGACCTTATCTCCGGGCTGCACGCGAAAAATCAAGCTAGCCTCGCCGCTGTCCTCGTTTTTTTTAATGTCCGGATACACGCGAGCATAAGCGTAGCCTAAATTTGCGGTGTCTGTTTGTATGTCCTCAATGTCAGCGCGAATTTTTTCTATGTTTGCGATTTTGCCCACTTTGGAGCGTAAATTTTTAACTTTTTTAGCATTTGCCTCCGCGTCAAAAACGGCATTTTCTATGCTTATATCGGTGATTTTATAGCGTTGCCCCTCTTTGATGAAGTAGCTTAAATCTGCCGTGTAGTCTTGCATATTTGTTTGAAGTGCGGGCGGGCTTACCTTTGCGTCCAAATAGCCTTTTTTCATATACTCATCGGCTATGCGCGCGCTGTCATTTGGTAGCTCAAAGACTTTCAACTCGCCATCATTCCTACCCCACATCCAGCCCATAAATTCACGCTCTTTGTTCGCTATGACAGGCTCGACATCGCCGTAATCAAGCTTCTCGCTGCCCACTAAATTCACATTTTCGATTATAATGTTTTCGCCGCGATTTACTTCAAAGTCTAATTGCAAACTCGAAGTGTTGTTCAAATCCTGCGTGGAGGTTTCCACGACCGTATCAAAGTAGCCGCGCGCCTCGTAATACATCCTTATGCGCTCAGCCGCCTCCCTCACAACGCCTTCCTCATAGAGCGTGCCGCGTTTTATGTTTAAAACCTCATCGATTTGCTTTTTATCGTTTGTCGCCACGCCCGTAACATTTATGCGCGCTATGCTTCGCCGCTGTTTGACGCTGAAATTCAGCACTCCGCCATTTTGCTCGACAAAAATGTCGTCAAAATAGCCCTGGGCAAATAAATTCAAAATGGCATCGTTGATTTTTTCATCCGTGATTTCCTCGCCGATTTTAAGCCCACTGATTTGCAGTGCGGTTTCAGGGGATAGCTGAGAAAGTCCCGTGAATTTCACATCCTGCAAGGGCGCAGCGTAAAAAACACTAGCGAAAAAGCAAAGAAAAGCAAATTTTTTCATACATTTTTACCTAAATTTCAAAAATAAACTTGCTATAATAGCCCACAAAATTTAACGAAAGTTTGCGAGGGGGCAAAAAATGAAAGTTGCGATAATCGGACTTGGCTTGATGGGCGGTAGTTTGGGGCTTTGCTTGAAAGAAAATAAATTTATTTCCTGCGTTTTGGGCTTTGACATTGACAAAGAAAACGCAAATTTAGCACTAAAACGAGGCTTAATCCACGAGTTAATGGGAGAATTTAGCGTTGAAATTCTTGCAAGCTGCGACATAGTGGTGCTTGCCACGCCTGTGGATGCCATAGTTTCGCTTTTATCAAGCCTTGAAACTTTACCCCAAAGCACCACGATAATAGAGCTTGGAAGCACCAAAGGCGAGGTAGTAGCCGCTACTCCGCCCTCACTAAAACCCCATATAATCTACGCTCATCCAATGTGTGGCACGGAAAACAGCGGCGCGGGCGCGGCTTTTAGGGAACTTTATGGCGGCGCGGTGTGCGTGCTGTGCGACAGCGAGGCGGCTGATGATTTGCACCAAAAACGCGCGGTTGAGATTTTTTCGCACCTTGGGATGAAAATCGTCTTTATGAATTCGCGCGACCACGACCATCACACCGCCATCATCTCGCATCTGCCCCACGCCATCAGCTTTGCGCTGGCGAATTTTGTGATGAAAGAGGAGGACAAACGCGAAATCGTGCATCTAGCGGGTGGGTCTTTTCGCGATATGAGCCGCATCGCAAAGTCAAGCCCCGCGATGTGGGAGAGCATTTTTTTGCAAAATAAGGGAAATTTGATAAAAAGCATCGAGCATTTTCAAAAGGAACTTGAATTTTGCAAACAAATGATAGCAAACAGCGACAAAAGCGCGTTAAATTCGTGGATGAGTAGGGCGAATAAATTGAGGGAGATTTTGTAAAATTTTGTGAATTTTAGGGAAAAATTTATTGTTTGGAATTTATTTTTTAAGCGGCGCAAAAAATGCGGTTAAACCCGTCATTGCGAGCGGTTTTTAAGGTGTGTGAAAAGTGCAAGAAATTCGTCATTGCGAGCGTTGCGAACGCAACGCGTGGCAATCCATACTTTAAAAAGCTGTTGTTTTAACCATTTTAGAAAATGTGTAAATTTTTTTGCAAAAGCCAAAAATTTTTCCCCTTTT
>CAVJSG010000098.1:0-7349 GCA_963651895.1 Campylobacteraceae bacterium | reverse complement strand
GTCTACGAAGTAGGCAAAGAATCCACTAATTCAAGGCATTTTTTCCATAAAATTCGTGGATTATTCACTGCGCTCAGAATGACAAATGTGGAACTTTGTCTAAAATCAATACTTTTTTTGAAAAAAGAGTCTTGTTTTTTAAAAATCTCATCTCTTAAACCACTATGTGGCAGGACTTACAAGCACTCCATTGTGTGTTTGCTATGTAATTTTGCAAATTTTTCTACCTTCCCCAAAAAATTCGTGCGAAATTTACCAAGTTTAAACGCAAAGTTTGGCTATAATACTCATAAAATTTTCGCAATTTAGCAAAAAACGATTTGCGCCGACAAAAAGGGTGCGGCATTAAAGAAACCCACAAAAAAGGGCTATAATGGCAAAAAAATTCACAAAAAAGGGGTGGCAATGGCAAAGAAATTCATCGATGTGATGGACACGAGTTTTAGGGACGGCTTTCAGTCCGTTTATGGTGCGAGAGTGCTTATGGAGGACTTTATGAGCGCGGTTGAGGCGGCGAAAGAGGCTGGCATAACGCACTTTGAGTTTGGTGGCGGGGCGAGGTTTCAAAGCCTTTATTTTTACCTAAACGAGGACGCCTTTGAGATGATGGATAAATTCCGTGCCATAGTGGGCGAAAGCGCGAATTTACAAACTCTCGCGCGGGGTGTAAATACCGTAACCCTTGACACAGGAAGCTCCGAGCTCATCGACCTTCACGCAAAGCTCTTTAAAAGGCACGGCACGACTACCATTCGCAACTTTGACGCCCTAAATGACGCGCAAAACCTCAAATTTAGCGGCGAGTGCATTAAAAAACACGGCTTGAAGCACGAAGTGGTGGTTACTTTGATGGACCTACCCGCTGGCTGCGTGGGCGCGCACGATGTTGGCTTTTATGAAAAGTGCCTAAAAGAGATACTTAAAGCTGAAATTCCATTTGATAGTGTCTGTTTTAAGGACGCTAGCGGCACTTCAAACCCCCAAAAAGTCTATGAGACAATCAAAATGGCTCGCAAAACCCTGCCACAAGGCACTCATATAAGACTACACACGCACGAAACGGCTGGTGTCAGCGTGGCGTGCTATTTGGCTGCGTTAGAAGCGGGCGCGGATGGCATTGATTTGGCTGCAAGCCCTGTGAGTGGGGGAACTTCGCAGCCTGACATACTCACTATGCTGCACGCGGTTAAGGGCAAAAACTACGACTTGGGCGGCTTGGATGAGGAAAAGATTTTAAAGTATGAGGAAGTGCTAAAAGACTGCCTGAGTGATTATTTCCTGCCCCCCGAAGCCACTATGGTAAGCCCGCTCATCCCCTTTTCACCTATGCCCGGCGGCGCACTAACGGCTAACACCCAAATGATGCGCGATAATAACATTTTAGACAAATTCCCCGAAGTCATAAAGGCTATGCGCGAGGTGGTGGCAAAGGGCGGCTTTGGCACGAGTGTAACGCCTGTGAGTCAGTTTTACTTTCAGCAAGCCTTTAACAATGTGATGTTTGGCAAATGGGCGAAAATCGCGGACGGCTATGGGCGGATGGTGCTGGGCTACTTTGGCAAAACCCCTGTGGAGCCTGACAAAGAGGTGGTGAGGCTTGCGAGCGAGCAGCTGAAATTAAAGCCCACGAAAGAAAGTGCCATCGCCATCGCGGATAAGGACGAGACGAAGTCGCTTGAATTCACGCGCAAAGTCCTTGAAAAAGAGGGCATAGAGGCGAGCGAGGAAAACATTTTCATCGCAGCTGCCTGCAAGGAAAAGGGCATCGCCTTTTTAAAGGGGCAAGGCAAAATAAATGTGCGAAAAATCTCGCAAATGCCACGCCCTGCAAGCGTGGATGAAAATAAATTCACGGTTTCGGTAAATGGCAACAAATATCACATAGAGGTGCAGGCGGGCTTTGATAAAAGCGTGAATATAAAGAGCGTGAATAAGGTTTCGCCCGTGAATTCTGCGCAGAATTCAGCCTCTGCGGAGGGTGCGAGTGGTGCAAATGCCGACACTAACGCTGATAGCATAAAGGCTAGTATCTCGGGCAGCGTATTTAAGGTGCTTGTAAATGAGGGAGATAGCGTAAAGGCAGGACAGGTGGTATTTGTCTTGGAGGCGATGAAAATGGAAATCGAAGTAACCGCGCCGCGAGATGGGGAAATCGCCGAAATTTGCGTGAAAACCACTGACACCGTGAGCGAGGGAGAGGCTTTGGCACTCTATAAATAGGCTATTATTGTCATTCTGACCCTGACCCTGAACGCAGTGAAGGGGAAGGCGAAGAATCCATAAATTCAAGGTTTTGCCATAAATCTATGGATTCTTCCCCTTCGTTGCACTCAGGGTCAGAATGACGAATTTTAAGTGCGAAATTCAAGCGAAATTTAAAAAAAGGACAAGCGATGAAAGACAAAATCAACGGCTTTGAAAAGCTAGGACTAGTAGGCGTTAGAGAGGTTTTTTACAACCTCGACTACGACACGCTTTTTGCCCACGAGCAAAAAAACGGCGAGGGCGAGGTGAGTGCAAACGGCACATTTTGCGTGGATACGGGCATTTTCACGGGGCGAAGTCCCAAAGACAAATACTTTGTGAGGCAGGACCCCTCTCAAAAGTTCATCGCTTGGGGCAAAATCAACCACCCCATCAGCGAAGCCCTCTTTGAAAAGCTGCTCGCAAAGGCTAAAAAACAGCTTTCAAACAGCGACATTTATGTGCAAGATGCCTATTGTGGGGCGAGTTTAAAAAGCCGCAAGGCTGTGCGTTTCGTTACGCAAGTGGCGTGGCAGGCGCATTTTGTCAAAAATATGTTCATCCGCCCAGCCGCACAGGACTTAAAAGAATTTAGCCCCGATTTCGTGGTGTATAACGCTTGCAAATGCGTCAATGAGGACTACGCGGCGGATGGGCTGAATTCAGAGGTTTTCGTCATCTTTAATGTCGAGCGCAACATCGGCGTCATCGGCGGGACTTGGTATGGCGGCGAGATGAAAAAGGGCATTTTCTCGATGATGAACTACTGGCTGCCCTTGGAGGGCAAATTCCCTATGCACTGCTCGGCAAATGTGGGCGCAAGCGGCGACACGGCACTATTTTTCGGGCTTTCAGGCACGGGCAAAACCACGCTTTCCACAGACGAACGCCGAAAACTCATCGGCGATGACGAACACGGCTGGGACGATGAGGGGGTTTTCAACTTCGAGGGCGGCTGCTACGCAAAGTGCATAAATTTAGACCCCGCAAGCGAGCCTGAAATTTACGGAGCTATAAAACGCAACGCCCTTTTGGAAAATGTCGTCTTAAAAGCCGATAAAAGCGTGGATTACGCGGACGCCTCAAAGACCGAAAACACGCGCGTATCTTATCCCATCGAGCACATCGCAAACCACGAAAAAACCCTGCAAGCTGGGCATCCAAGCAATATCATCTTTCTTACCGCTGATGCTTTTGGCGTTTTGCCGCCCGTGAGTAAGCTGACAAAAGAACAGGCTATGTATTATTTTCTCAGCGGCTACACAGCAAAGGTGGCAGGCACTGAGCGTGGCATCACCGAGCCTGTGGCTACCTTTTCAGCGTGCTTTGGCGAACCTTTTATGCCCCAGCACCCCACGGTTTATGCGAAGTTGCTCGGCGAAAAGATAGCAAAGCACAGCGTGAGCGTGTATCTCGTAAATACCGGCTGGACGGGCGGGGCTTACGGAGTGGGCAAGAGGATGAGCATAAAGGCTACAAGGGCTTGCGTGAATGCCATACTTGACGGAAGTATCCAAAAATGCGACTTTGAGAACTTCGAGCTTTTCAACCTCGCTATACCGCGGGCTTTGGAGGGCGTGGAAACGAGCTTGCTAAACCCCATAAACACTTGGGCGGATAAAAACGCCTACAAAGCCACGCGAGAAAGGCTCGCGCAAATGTTTGTGGAAAATTTCAAACGCTACGAGGATGTGGCTGAGGGCGTGGAATTTAGCAAATTTGGACCGAAAATTTAGTGAAAATCATCGTCATTGCGAGTGTTGCGACTTGCAACGCTTACAATGACGAGCCCCAAAAATTTCATAAATTTCACAAAAAATTTCCCCCAAATCCAAAAAACCAAATTTAAACCAAAATATACTATAATTTCTCTTTTTTAAAGGCAAAATTTCCAAAAATTCACACACGAAAGGACGAAAATGCAAACCTCTGTGATTTCTTACCCGCGAATTGGGGCTTTAAGGGAGCTTAAATTCGCTATTGAGAAGTATTTTAAAAAAGAAAGCTCAAAAGATGAGCTTTTTGCCGTAGCAAAATCGCTGCGAGCCGCGCACTGGCAGGCTCAAAGAGAGGCTGGCATAGATTTTATATCTTGCAATGACTTCTCATTTTACGACACCGTGCTTGACACGGCTGCGGCTTTTAATGTCGTTGCCAAACGCTACAAAGCCCTAAATTTAGAGCCACTGGATGAGTATTTTGCGATGGCGCGGGGCTATCAGGGCGCAAAGGGCGACACCACCGCACTTGCGATGAAAAAGTGGTTTAACACAAACTACCACTACCTAGTCCCCGAGTGCGATGACGCGGGGCTTATCTCGCTAAATGCGAGTAAAATTCTCGCTGAATTTGATGAAGCAAAGGCTTTGGGAATCGAGCCAAAAGTCGTCATCACAGGGCTTTTTACCTTTTTTAAGCTTGTGAATTTCGCGGATGAAATGACAAAAAACGCCGCAAAAGAAAAGCTCGCGAAAGCCTACGCTGCCTTGCTTAGCGAGCTTAACAAAAAGGGCGCAAAGTGGGTGCAATTTGACGAGCCCTACCTCGTTTATGACTTGCAGGCTGCGGATATTGCGCTATTTAAGGACTTTTACGCCGAGTTGCTGCCCCACAAAAAAGGGCTTAAAGTGCTGGTGCAAACATACTTTGGCGATGTGCGCGACATTTATGACACGCTTTTGGGGCTGGATTTTGACGCGCTGGGGCTTGATTTTATCGAGGGCAAAGAGAGTTTAAACCTCTTAAAGCGTGGATATTTAGCGAACAAAACGCTTTTTGCGGGGCTCATTAACGGCAAAAATATCTACAAAAACAACTACGCCAAAACCCTGAATTTGCTTGATGAAATTCAAAAATTCGCCAAAAATGTCGTCCTAAACACGAGTTGCTCGCTGCTGCACAGCCCTTACACGACAAAAAACGAGCAAAGGCTGGATGCGCGGTATTTGGAGCATTTTGCTTTCGCTGAGGAAAAGCTGCACGAGTTAAAAGAGCTCAAAATTATCGCGCAAAGTGCGGACTACAAGGACAATGCGCTCTTTAAGGCAAATGTCGCCCTCTTTGAAAAGCCCACAAATAGGGCAAACAAGGCAGTAAAAGAGCGCGTGGAGGCTTTAAAGGACAGCGATTTTGTGCGTTTGCCAAAATTCAAAGAGAGGCAAGAAATTCAAAGGCAAAAGCTGAATTTGCCGCTTTTGCCAACAACTACCATAGGCTCATTTCCCCAAACCCCCGATGTTCGCAGCAACCGCCTAGCCTTCAAACAAGCTAAAATAAGCACCTCGCAATACACAGAATTCAACCAAGCCAAAATCAAAGAGTGCATCAAAATGCAAGAGCAAATCGGGCTTGATGTGCTGGTGCACGGGGAGTTTGAGCGCAACGATATGGTTGAGTATTTTGGCGAGAGTTTGGAGGGCTTTTTATTTACGCAAAATGGCTGGGTGCAAAGCTACGGCACAAGGTGCGTCAAGCCCCCTGTGGTGTGGGGCGATGTCAGCCGCGCCAAGCCCATCACGGTGGCGTGGAGCAAATTCGCGCAAGAACAAAGCGAAAAGCTGGTAAAAGGGATGCTGACAGGTCCCGTAACCATTTTAAATTGGAGCTTTCCGCGCGAGGATGTGAGCCTGCGCGAAAGCACCCTGCAAATCGCCCTAGCCATACGCGATGAGGTGCTGGACTTGGAGGCTGCGGGCATAAAAATCGTGCAGATTGACGAAGCCGCACTGCGCGAAAAGCTGCCACTTCGCAAAAGCGACTGGCACAGCGAGTATCTAAGCTGGGCGATTCCGGCGTTTAACCTCGTGCATAGCGGCGTTCGTGCGGACACGCAAATTCACACACATATGTGTTATAGCGAATTTAACGACATTATCAAAGAGATAGACGCGATGGATGCCGATGTCATCAGCTTTGAGGCGAGCCGCTCGAATTTAGAGTTGCTTGACGCGCTAAAAGCTGCGGACTTTCAAACCGAGGTGGGACCTGGCGTTTATGACATCCACAGCCCGCGCGTGCCAAGCGTGGCTGAGCTTGAAAGCACCATCCACAAAATTTTAGCCAAGCTTCCAAAAGAGCAAATTTGGATAAACCCCGACTGCGGACTCAAAACCCGCGGCTACAAAGAAGTGGTTGAAAGCCTTGAAAATATGGTAGCAGCTGTGAAAAGAGTGCGCGAGAGTTTGTGAATTTTGGGCGTTTTGCGTGAAATTTGAGTGTTTTTTGAGTAAAAATTCGCAAATTTTGCCTAAAATTCACGCTTTGGGTAAATTTTCGCTATGATTTTTGGCAAATTTGTAAATTTTGGGCGAAAAATTTACGAAATTTTTACAAACTACGCCAAAAAACACAAGAAAACCAAAGGACAAAAAATGATATCAACTATATGGCTTTTCGTCATCGGTGGGGCTTTGCTGCTGTGCGAACTCTTTGTTTTCAGCTATTTCTTGCTTTTCATCGGCGTGGGAGTGCTACTAACAGGGCTTTTGACGCTTGCGGGCATCTTTACAGGCTCGCTGGCTTGGCAGTTAGCGAGCATCATAATCTGCTCCATCGCCGCCCTACTCGTGATTAGACCGCTTTTAAAACGCTTTGGGCGCAGGGGCGAAAGCTACACGGAAAACGCGAATTTGCAGCTTAAAATCGGCGCAAAAGCCCGCGTAGTCGAGCACGGCGTGATAGAATGCAACGGCACTATGTGGAAGTGCGACACCACAGGCTTTGAGGCGAACGAAGTGGCGACAATCGCCGATTTTAAGGACGGCATGGCGGTGATAAGCAAAATCAAATGAAAATTTAATGAAGTTTTAAGAATTTTCGCTATAACCTCGTCAATTTTTTTTGATTTAATGGGCAATTTTAATGGTTTTTTAAAAGATATTGAAATTTTAGAAAAGTATCATTACGAGCATTGCGAACGCAACGCGTGGCAATCCACACTTTGTCCGCTGTTAGCGTGGGCAAGGTTAAAAAGTGTGAATTTTTGTGAAAATTCCGTCATTGCGAGATGACAAGGTTGCCGAAATATAGTTACTACCTTTGATGTGTTTTAAATATAAATTCACAGCAAAATCCGCTACAGCATTCTACGCCCCAAGGTCTTAAAC
>CAVJSG010000097.1:0-7442 GCA_963651895.1 Campylobacteraceae bacterium | reverse complement strand
CGTAAATGGGGGGGGGGGGGGCGACACCTAACCCTCATAGCCTTATGAAAACGCTGAAAAAATCCTGCCACAAGGCTTTTTTCACACTGATTAAGGCTTATAAGAGGTATTATCTTGGTGCTTGGGTGCTTAAAATCCCATTTTATAGGCTCATCTCAAAGCAAACAAAGTTAGCAAAATGGCAAGAAAAGCGTGAGCAAAGGCGCGAATTTTTGCGCGAGGCTTTAAATGGCTTTAAATCGGCTAAACACCTTTATAAAACCTTTCACAAAGAAAGCGAAAAATGGCAAAATTCACAAGAATTTAAGCAAAAATACCTCGACACGAATCACCCATTTCCGCCGCTTTTAAATCCTGATAAAATCGATTACAACGCCATTCCTGCGGAAGCTGCGTGGGAGTGGAATTTACCGCTGCCGCCAAATTATGATTTTTTTTATATAACAAATGGTTCATCGGCATCAGCAGCAACTCATCGTTTTTTAGAAGAATGTAACTTGAGATCTGGTCTTATGAAGTCACCTAGATGCCCAAAAGGTGTATTTATGCGACATTTTGATATTTTTAAAATGAACACATCAAATAATATTTTTGCTTGTTGGAGTGGTATTTTAGGATATTTTGATTCCGATTTTTTTATTTATAGATTTACAAAAAAAGTGCCTTTATTATATATAGCACGGGACCCTATCGAAAAGCTACAACACACTATCAATCATATTGATGGTGAAGGATATATGGGTAACATAGCAAATATAAATTTAACTTGTAATTATATCAATGTAGGTTTTACGCGACAATCATATGATTCTAATGTATTACCAACTATGAAATCTTTATATTATTCATCTAATATAATGGAAGATTATGGATATTCTAAATTTATGTTTGATTCTTTGCTCAAAATGATGCAAAGCAAGATTTCTTCTATCCATATCATTGAATTTAACGATTTAAAGCCCGACAAAGCCTTTGATACTTTTTGTAAAATCGCCGATAGCTTGGGTTTTGAACGCCCCAAAAACAAAGAAATTTTCAAAAATCGTATTAACCGCAACCGCGGTGCCTTAATAACCCTGCCCACCACGCTTTATGTGCATAATGATGATTTGCAAAATGTTTTTGATGGCAAAAACGAAAGGCAAAATTTAGACAGCCTCTCAAAAAACGGCGGCTTTAATATCATCATTACCTTGCCACACTACTTAAACGAGGTGCAGAAAAATTACGCCGACATTACCGAGCAAATCGAGCCGAATTTAGTCATAGATGACGCGAAAGTTCTCATCATAATCGACAAAAATGAGCTTAAAAAACTCAAAGAAAACGCCCCACTTTTTGAGGCGGCAAAGGGCTATTTGAAGGGCTATGTAGGGGCTTTGAAACAAAATGCGAGCGAGTTAAAGGCGAGTTATATAAGCGAATGGCAAATTTTGGAACATTTACGAGAAAATAAAGACTTGCGCCTAAAAATCAAAGAAATTTTAGATAACGAACTAAACTACATAAAGCAAAATCACCCTGAATTTATCCAAAAGTGGAAATACTATTTGGAGTTTGAGAGAATGTGTGAGGAGTTAGACGGCACACAAAATAAAGGCAAAAAATGAAAAATTCACCCAAAAGCGCAGTGATTTGGTTCACAGGCTTGGCGGGGGCGGGCAAAACTACCTTTGCGAGCGAACTTTTTAGGCATTTAAAGCAGCGGCAAAATAATGTCATTTTGCTTGATGGGGATGTGTTTCGCGCTATCTTTGGCGAGAGTGGTTACGCGAAAGAACAAAGGCTAGTTTTGGCGCGCAAACTTCACGCGCTGGCGGGCTTTTTGGAGCAAAATGATTTGATAGTCATTGTCGCGGCGATTGCGGCTTTTGATGAAATTTACGCACTAAATCGCAAAAATTTTAAAAATTATTTTGAAATCTATGTCAAATGCGATTTTGACGAACTTGTGCGCCGCGATAAAAAGGGACTTTACAGCGGTGCTTTAAAGGGCGAGGTGAAAAATGTAATGGGCGTGGATATTGAGTATGACAAGCCAAATGCGCATTTTATTTTAGAAAACAGCACACTTGAAAATTTGCAAGAAAAAACGGCACTGCTTTTTAGCAAGGTTGATGAATTTTTGGCGAATTTAAAAATTTAAAAGCATAAATTTAAGGGTATAAAATGAACAAAAACTACTGGAAAAATTTTTACCAAAGGCACGCGAAAAGTGCCGAGCCATCGCTTTTTGCTCGTTTTGTGCGTGAAAATTATTTGTTAAAAAAGCACGCGCCAAATAAATTCACAAAAACGCTAATTTCACATTTCACAAAAAACGCAAGCACTTCGCAAAATCGCGTGAATTTATTAGAACTAGGCTGCGGCAATGGGCGCGATAGCCTGTATTTTGCTAAAAACGGCATAAAAGTTGTCGCCATCGACCAAGTCCAAGAAGTGATAACTTATTTGCAAAATAAGCACTCATTACACGGCGCAAACCCCCATTTCATCGTTAACGATTTCACTCGTCTCAATGAAATAAATTCACTAAAATCGCACAAATTTGATTGCATTTATTCGCGCTTTACCCTGCACTCAATCAGCGCAAACGAGCAGGAAAATTTGCTCTCGCAACTTGTGCCTTTCTTAAAACCGCAGGGCATTTTCGCAGTCGAGGCAAGGGGCTATAAAAACGCCCTTTATGAGAAAGGCGAGGCGGTAAAGGACGAAAAAGACGCCTTTATTTACGATGAACATTACCGCCGTTTTATCAATGTTTGGCGGCTGTGCGAGGCTTTATCCGCGCATTTTGACATAGCTTATGCTAGCGAATACAAGGGCTTTGCACCCTTTGGCGAGGATGATGATTATTTTTTTCGCGTTATAGCTACTTTGCAAAATAGTCCGCAAAGTGCCGCAGCAACGCAACGAGAGAGAGAGAGAGAGAGAGAGAGTAAATCCGCGCGTTATTTTATTTATATCGAAACATTTTTTATATATTCACAAAATAAATTTAGCGCAAAACAGCTCATTTTTAGCAGATAAATTCACGCATTTTTGTGTATTTAATGCACCCAAATTCACGCATTTTTGCGGCGAGGGGGTTTCCTATGCCGCATAATATAAAAGTCGTTTATGTCGCTATGAGTGCGGATTTATTGCATCCGGGGCACATAAACATTTTAAAAATCGCGAGAGAATATGCGGACAAAGTTAGCGGCGAAGTAGTCGTGGGGCTGCTAACAGACAGGGCGATTGCGAGTTACAAACGCCTGCCATATATGAACTACGAACAGCGTAAAGCTGTGCTAGAATCTATCGCATTTGTGGATAAAATCATCCCCCAAGACACGCTAAGCTACGAGGCAAATATCCGTGCGCTAAAACCCGCCTTTGTTATCCACGGCGATGATTGGAAAAGCGGGGCGCAGGTAAAAACGCGCCAAAATGTGCTTGACACGCTTAATGAGCTAGGTTGCGGCGAGCTTATCGAGCCAAGTTACACTCAGGGCATTAGCTCCACGCAACTAAACGCAGACGCCCGCGCCATAGGCATTAGCACGAATGCGAGACTATCGCTTTTACGCCGCCTAATAAACGCCAAAGCCCCGCTGCGCTTTATCGAAACGCACTCGGCACTTTCGGCGTTAATCGCGCAAAATGCTTTCGTCAATAAAAACGGCACAAAGATTGAATTTGACGGCTTTTGGAGCAGCTCACTCACAGACTCCACGATGCGTGGCAAGCCTGATATCGAGGCTGTGGAGCTTCAAAGCAGGCTAAACACCATCAACGAAATCTTTGAAGTAACCACAAAGCCCCTAATCTACGATGCGGACACGGGCGGGAAAAGCGAGCATTTTGCCTTTACGGTGCGAAGTTTGGAGCGCACGGGCGTTAGTGCCTGCATCATCGAGGACAAAACGGGCTTAAAGAAAAACTCGCTTTTGGGAAACGAAGTTTTGCAAACGCAAGCTAGCGTGCAGGATTTTTGCGACAAAATCCGCACGGGCAAGGCGGCGCAAATCACGCGGGATTTTATGATAATCGCGCGCATTGAGAGTTTGATTTTAGAAAAGGGCTTAAATGACGCGCTAACGCGGGCTTTTGCCTATGTCGAGGCGGGGGCGGACGGCATTATGATACATTCTCGCCAAAAGGACGGCAGGGAAATTTTGGAGTTTTTAAGTGCATTTCGTGCAAAAAATTCACTCACGCCCATAGTGCTAGTGCCTACTAGTTTTAATGAAATTTCCGCACAGGATTTAAGTGCGGCAGGGGCAAATATCATAATTTATGCAAATCATTTATTACGCGCTAGTTTTGTGGCGATGAAGCAAGTAGCACAGGGCATTTTAGAGTATGATAAAAGTGTGCAAATCGAGGATAAATGTATGAGCGTTAAGGAAATTTTGTCGCTGATTCCGGGGACGATTTAGGGTTAAATTCGAAATTTGGGCGAATTTTTTTGTGAATTTTTTGAATTTGTCGAGAAAATTCACGGAATTTGCAAAAAAATTCAAAAAATCCGTGAATTTTTATAAAGGATAAAAATGCGAACGCAGGACTTTGGCGAGTGTTTGAAAGGGCTTGGATTTAGCGACTTTGTGGGTGTGCCGTGCAGCTACCTCGCCCCGCTGATAAATTTGGCGATAAATGATGATAGTTTTATAATGGCAAACAACGAGGGCGAGGCAGTGGCGATAGCTAGCGGCATAAGCCTTGCGAGTGCTTTTGGGAGCGAAAATTTAAAAGAAAACGCGCGAAAATTCGGTGTAGTTTTAATGCAAAACAGCGGTTTAAGCAACGCCCTATCACCGCTTACAAGTCTAAATCATACCTTTGAAATTCCAATTTTGGGCTTTGTATCTTTGCGTGGCGAGCCAAATGAAAATGGCGAAAACACGGACGAGCCACAGCACGAACTTATGGGAAAAATCACAAAAAAAATGCTAAAACTTTGCGAGATAAAATGTGAATTTTTAAGCGAAAATTTACAAAAAGCCACGCGGCAACTAATCCGCGCAAAAGCCGTGCTAATGGCAAATAAAAGCTTCTTTTTTATAGTAAGAAAATCTTGTTTTGATGAGGTGAAATTAGAAAAAAATCCGCTAGATTTTGCAAAAAACGCCCACGAAAAAAACGCGCAAAAAGCTGAAATTTTACCCACGAGATTGCAAGCCTTACAAGCTATCCAAAAAATCGCCTCAAATGCCGCACTGCTCGCTACTACGGGCAAATGTGGGCGCGAGCTTTATGAATTAAACGACACAAAAAATCAACTTTATATGGTAGGTTCTATGGGCTGCGTGAGCGCACTTGGGCTTGGTTTGTCGCTAAAAAGCGAGCAAAAAATCATAGCCATTGACGGCGATTCCGCACTTTTAATGCGTCTTGGCACGATGAGCAATAACGCGCATTACGCCACGCTACGCAACAGGGGCAATTTTTGCCACATTTTGCTTGACAATGAAAGCCACGACAGCACGGGCGGGCAGTTTAATCTCTCGCCATTTACAGACTTTTGCGAGGTAGCAAAAAGCTGCGGCTATGAGCGCATTTTTAGGGCGCAAAATTTAGCAGAATTTGAAAATGCCTTGCGTGAATTTATGGGCGCAAAATTCGGCGGAGCGTGCTTTATTTATCTAAAAATCGCAAAGGGTAGTAAGGGCAATTTAGGGCGTCCTAAAATCACGCCAAAACAAGTAGCACAAAGGTTTAGCGCGTGGTTAAATGAGGAAAATTAAGCGATAAATTTAGCGGAGTAAAACGATGAATTTTATTTATTTTAACCCTGTGAAAATCCACTTTGGCGTGAGTTTTTTAGAGGCACTAAATTTCATAAATGAGCGTAAAATTTTGCTTGTAACTTCGCAAGGTTTTAGTAAAAGAGGCGTTGTAAAGCAGCTGCAAAACGCGCTTTTATGTCGCTGCGTGGGCGTGATAGATAACATAAGCCCAAACCCACAACTTTGCGATTTGCTAAATTTAAAGGCAAATTTGCGTGAATTTGACGCTATTATCGCACTTGGCGGGGGGAGTGTAATGGATAGTGCGAAGTTTTTCGCGGCGGGTGAAGTCGCGGTGCAAAACGGCGACATTAAACTGCCAAAAGGCGCGCTCGCAAAGCCCATTTATGCCATCCCCACCACCGCCGGCACTAGCTCAGAGCTTACCAAATGGGCAACCATTTGGGACAATGCTACTCTCACAAAACACTCTTTAAGCGATGAAAAACTCTACCCAAAAGCCGCTTTTTACGATGCGAATTTGACGCTAAGTCTGCCGCACGAAACTACCATTTTTACGGCACTTGATGCGTTAAGCCACGCGTTTGAAAGTATTTGGAATAAAAACGCAAACCCCATTTCTACGCACTTTGCGCTAAAAGCCATTGCGATAATTTTGCGCGACTTGCCACCTTTAAGCGAAAATCTGCACTCGCTAAAACTGCGAACAAGCCTTATGCAAGCAAGCATTTACGCGGGGCTTGCCTTTTCAAACACGCAAACCGCGCTCGCCCACGCGCTAAGCTACCCACTGACGATGAAATTTGCCGTGCCGCACGGCTTGGCGTGTGCTTTGAGCCTGCCTTTGCTGTTTGAGTGTCTGCCAAAATCTAGCGAGGCAAGTGAGCTTTTATCGCCTTATAAAGCGTCATTAAATGCGCTTTTTGAAAGCCTTAAAATCTCTAAAAATCCGCGTGATTATGGGCTAGATTCTGCCTTAATTGATGAGATTTTCGCCTCGCTAAATGCGCGGGCGAAAAATGGAATTTTTGATTTGAAACTGGTAAAAAGTAGGTTGAAAAATGATATTTGCAATTAAATATATTTGTCGAGTGCAATTTTAAGGCTTTAAAAGGCACAATCAAATGAGTTTTAAGGGCAATATGGGATAAATTTTACGGCTTTTGTGGATTTTTATAGAGTACCGCTTGCAGAAAAATTATCAAAATTAGGTAAAGTTTATGTATGATTAACCTTTTTTGTGTTATAATGCAAATACTTTTTTAATAAGCATTTATAAGTGCTGTAAAGGAGCATAAAATGAACACCAATGAATGCAAAAAAGAAATAGAAGGAGAGGAGACCCTTTATGGTGAATATGATGATGAAATAATTTCTTTTGATTCTATTCGCATAGATAGAGATAGAATGAGCCTTTTTGAGATAAAAAGGCGTTGTGAAAGAGGGGACATTATCCTTAATCCAGACTTTCAAAGGAATGAAGTTTGGAACAAACAAAAAGAATCGGAGCTCATCGAGTCCATACTTATTGGTATTCCTATACCAGCAATATATCTATTTGAAGATAAATATGCTACCATACAAGTAGTTGATGGAAGACAGAGAATTGCAACCTTTATAAAATTTATAAATAATGATTTTAGCCTTTATAAATTAAAAATAATGAGAGATATTATTGGTAAAAAATTCTCTAATTTAAAATTAATT
>CAVJSG010000096.1:2931-7520 GCA_963651895.1 Campylobacteraceae bacterium | reverse complement strand
CGATTAGCACGATGTCCAAAGCCTCGTAACTCTGCCCTACAAGGCTTTGCAAGCACTCTTTTAAATATGGCGCGACATTATAAATGGGCACGATGATGCTGATGAGGGGCTTTTGCACGAGTTTGCCTTTCGTAAAATTTCATAAATTCAAAGCCCACATTGTAACCAAAAATCATAAATCAATTCTTGTAACGAATTTGCGCTAAAATTCACGCGCAAAGCAAAAATTTTAAGGCAAAAACCAAAAAAATTCACGCGAAAAGCCAAAATTCAACGCAAAATCAAATTTTAAAAGGCAAAAACCAAATGAAAATCCTGCTAACCATAGGCGACATTTCCATCACGGGCGGGGCTGAGCGAGTCGTGGCAAATCTCGCAAACGCGTTGCACACGCTGGGGCACGAGGTTTGCGTGCTTAGCTTTTACCGCACAAACGCCGAGCTGCCCTACAAAATCGCGCCGCGCCTTGTTTTTATGCACGAATGCAGCGAGGAAAATTTAAGGCGTGAATTTTACCAAAACCCCTTGAAAAAGCTGTATTTCAAGCATATTTATAAACCCTTTTTGAGCCTAAAAATCAAAACTCGCTACAAGGACGCGGACGCTGTCATCGTGAGTGATTGGGTTTTCGCACCGTTTTTTAAGCGCAAAAACACGCGTTATATTAAGATTTCGCACTCGAAATTTTTTAGGTATAACAAACGCAACGACTTGTTTGACGCCCTTGTGGTGCTGACTTCCCAAGAACTTCCGCTATGGCAAAACCACAAAAATGTCCGCGTCATCCCAAATTTCCTGCCCCAAATTCCTAGTAAAAACGCAGACTACAAACAAAAAGTCGTTTTAAGCGTGGGGCGTATGGACAATGGCGACCAAAAGGGCTTTTCGCGGCTGCTTGACATTTGGCAACTTTTAGCGCGCGATGAGGGCTTCAAAAACGAATTTAAGCAGTGGCGGCTAGTCATCGTGGGGGACGGGGTTTTAAAGGGCGAGTTAGAGGCGAAAATTCAAGGCTTGGGGCTAGAAAATGTCAGCTTAAAGCCCTTTACAAAGGACATTGAGCGCGAGTATTTGAGTGCTAGCATCTATGCGATGAGCTCGCTTTGGGAGGGCTTTGGTATGGTGCTTGCGGAGGCTAGCAGCTGCGCTTTGCCTTGCGTTGCTTTTGATGTAAAAACAGGACCCAGCGACATAATCTCGCACGAAAAAAGCGGCTTTTTAGTGGCGGATGGGGACTTGGCAGGCTTTGCGGGGCGGCTTAAAATTTTAATGAGGGATGAGAATTTAAGGCGCGAGTTTGGGGAAAATGCTAAAAAAGCCGTCAGCGAGAAATTTAGCAAAAACGCGGTTTTAGAAAAGTGGCAAGCACTGCTTAAATCGCCGCAAAATCAAATCAAAGGGCAAAAATGAGAATTTTACTAACCATCCAAGATTTTTCCACGACAGGCGGTTCTGAGCGAGTGGCGACAAACCTAGCAAACGCCCTATGCGAACTAGGGCACGAGGTGGAAGTGATGAGCCATTATCAAAAAAACCAAAGTTTTCCCTACGCGCTGCACCCGTCCGTGAAGTATTGGCTTGCAAGGCATTACGACAAATTCACGCAAGCAAAGCCACGCATTTTTATGCACACGCGAAACGCGCTCGCTAGGCGGCTGGTGAATGGGTATATCGCTAGGCGTGGGCATTATGACATTATCATTTCTAATGACGCGCATTATTACCCCTACAACAAGCAACGCGGGACGAAATACCTAAAAATTATGCACTCGGGCTATGAATTTAGCTCGCTAAATAGGCGCAACACCTTTTTTGACTCGCTCATCGTTTTAAGCTCGCGTGAGATTGCCGCGTGGCAAACTCATCACAAAAATGTCCGCGTCATCCCAAATTTCCTGCCACAAATTCCTAGCAAAAACGCAGACTACAAACAAAAAGTCGTTTTAAGCGTGGGGCGGCTGAGCGAGGAAAAGGGCTTTTCGCGGCTGCTTGACATTTGGCAACTTTTAGCCCGCGATGAGGATTTTAAGGACGAATTTAAGCAGTGGCGGCTCGTCATCGTGGGGGACGGGGTTTTAAAGGGCGAATTAGAGGCAAAAATTCAAGGCTTGGGGCTAGAAAATGTCAGCTTAAAGCCCTTTACAAAGGACATTGAGAGCGAGTATTTAAGTGCTAGCATCTATGCGATGAGTTCGCTTTGGGAGGGCTTTGGTATGGTGCTCGCGGAGGCTAGCAGCTGCGCCCTGCCTTGCGTTGCTTTTGACATAAAAACAGGACCAAGCGACATAATCGCGCACGAAAAAAGCGGCTTTTTAGTCGCGGATGGCGATTTAGCAGGCTTTGCGGGGCGGCTTAAAATTTTAATGAGGGATGAGAATTTAAGGCGAGAGTTTGGGGAAAACGCCAAGCAAATAGTGAGCGAGAAATTTAGCAAAGAGGCTGTGCTTGGGAAGTGGATGGAGCTTTTCGCACAGCTTGTGGAAGGATAGAATTTGGATATTTCAAAAATCAGCGTTTGTATAATTGTGAAAAACGCCCAAGCCACGATAGGGCAGTGCTTGGCGGCGTTAGGCGAGTTTGGCGAAATCGTTTTGCTAGACAACGCCAGCACGGACGAAACCCTAAAAATCGCGCAAGAATTTAACAAAAATTATGGGCGATTAAGGATAGAAAAAAGCGAATTCATCGGCTTTGGAGCGCTGAAAAATCTCGCGGTGAGTTTTGCGAAAAACGAGTGGATTTTAAGCATAGACAGCGATGAGGTGCTCGAACGCGTGGCGCGAGACGAGATAAAATCGCTGCAACTTCGCCCCGAAAATGTGGTGGCACTGCCGCGCAAAAACCTCTACCGCGGCGAGTGGATAAAGGCTTGCGGCTGGCACCCTGACTTCGTGTGGCGGCTTTTTAACAAAAAATTCACGCGCTTTAACGAAAACATCGTGCACGAAAGCGTGATTTTGCCGCCAAATTCGCAAAAAATTTACCTAAAAGGCGCCATCAAACACCACGCCTACAAGGACATCGCCCAGCTCATCGACAAGATGCAACGCTACTCGGGGCTTTGGGCGCAACAAAACGCGCACAAGGGCTCGAACCCGCTCAAAGCCTGCATTAACGGCGGGTGGAGCTTCGTGCGGAGTTTTTTGCTTAAAAGGGGGGTGCTTTATGGCTACAAGGGCTTTATCATCAGCATTTGCAACGCGCTGGGCGTGTTTTTTAAATATATGAAACTCTACGAAATGCGCAAAACGCCCCCCGCCTGCTCGCTCATCATTACGACTTATAATCAGCCCGCGCGCCTTGCCCTCGTGCTAGACTCGGTGCGTGGGCTCTCGCAGCCGCCAAATGAGGTGCTAATAGCCGATGATGGCAGCACGGACGAGACCAAAGAGCTCATAAACGCTTTTAAAGCGGACTTTCCCTGCCCGCTGCGCCATATTTGGCACGAGGACAGGGGCTTTCGCCTAGCGCAAATCCGCAACCGCGCCATAAATGCGGCGCAAAACGAGTATATCATCATCATTGACGGCGATATGATTTTGCAAAAAGATTTCATAAAGGGGCATTTGGACTTTGCGCGGCGGGGCGTGTTTTTGCAAGGCTCGCGCGTGATTTTGGATAAAATTTTCAGCGAAAATTTGCTAAAAAATTACGAAAATTCACGCGAAAATGGCATTGATTTTGACGGCGTAGAGAGAGTGAAATTTTTCTCATTAAAAGCCCTAAATATAGGCATTTTGGCGCGGTTTATTTACAAATTTTCCACGCTAGGTAGCGGTGTTTTTGCAAAACGCGAGCTGATAAATGGCGTGCGCGGCTGCAATATGAGCTTTTTTAAGAATGAGTGCACGGCGATAAACGGCTTTAACGAGACTTTTTGCGGCTGGGGGAGAGAGGATAGCGAGTTTGTGGCGCGGTTTTTGTTTAACGGCGGGGTGCTGCGGCGGCTGAAATTTGCAGGCATTGCCTATCACATTTGGCACGAGGAAAATTCGCGCGAGGACTTTGGCAAAAACCACGAAATTTACCTAAACACCATCAAAACCAAAAGCAAATGGGCGAGCGTGGGACTAAAAAAGGCTGAAATTTAGGCGTTTTTACTTTGTCTGGTGCCTTTTTTCTCTTTCCCTTTTCGTAGGTAGGTAGAAACCAAAGTAAAGCACGAAGGTAACGACAACAGCCGAGATAAGCGAAAACCAAGCGTAAGCGTCCATAATAACCATCATTTCTCCTTTTCTTCTGTGTTTTTGGCGATAAGTGTAGTGGCAAAGAGTATGTAAGCACCTAAAATTATGCTCAGCACCGATGCTATCACATTTTTGAAATCAAAAACAAGCCTCAATGCCCCACCAGCCATAATCGCCACGCTGAAATTCATCAGCGCGTTTAGTGAGAGTTCTTGCCACTTTTTCATCATAAAACTTAAATTTTAAAGCAAGTATAGCAAAATTTGCTTTGTTTTGGTTAAAAATTTGTAAATTTTTAACCAAATTTGCATTTTAGGCTAAATTTATTAGGCATTTTTGCCAAAGGCACTTTAAAAATTTTGATATAAATTTGCAAGAAATTTCGCAAAAATTCAAAATTTA
>CAVJSG010000096.1:0-2921 GCA_963651895.1 Campylobacteraceae bacterium | reverse complement strand
ATTTAAAAGCCATTTGCCATTTTTAATTATTATTAGTCTGCAAGTTTATCAAAAATTTATCAAAAGCACCAAAAAATCGCCGCGAAAAACAAAAACCGCCAAAAAAAACAGCGATAAAACAAGCGTTCGCAAGAGTGCGCCGCTAAAATATAAAAAAAGCAAAACGCCAAGAAAAGCCTAAATTTCAAAAAACGCCAAAAAAGCAAATTCGCACCAAAACAAAAAAGCACCAAAAAAGGAAAACCAAAATGCAATTTCTAAACGCCGAATTTTTGCAAACCCTCTACATCACTTTCAAGCTCGCTTTTATCACTACTTTTTGCCTGCTTTTTGTGAGCATCGCCCTTGCCTACGCCCTTGTCTTTGTGAAATTCCCGCTAAAAAGCGTGGTGCAGGTGATTTCATCTATGCCCCTCGTGCTGCCGCCCAGCGTTTTGGGCTTTTACTTCCTTGTGGCGTTTTCGCCGATGAGCACCATAGGCAAATTTTTTGACGAAACCTTCGGCGTGCGGCTCGTTTTCACCTTCGAGGGGCTAGTCATCGCAAGTATGGTGTTTTCGCTACCCTTTATGCTTGGACCCATCCAAAGTGCCTTTGCCAGCGTGCCCAAAAACCTCATCGAAGTGTCCTACACGCTTGGCAAAAGCAAGCTCACCACGCTGCTGCGCGTCATCATCCCAAACGCAAAGGTGGGCATTTTCACGGGCTCCGTGGTGGCGTTTGCGCACACGGTGGGCGAATTTGGCGTAGTGATGATGATAGGCGGGCACAAAAAGGGCGAGACTTTGGTGGCTAGCATCGCCATTTATGACGAGCTTGAAGCCCTAAACTACACGCTTGCGCATCAATACGCCTTTGTGCTTTTCGCCCTATCTTTCGTCATTTTGCTGACGCTGTTTTTTGTAAATAAAAAGGTAAGTGCTGTGGGGATAGGGAGCTAAAATGCGGGGTTTGGGTGGAATTTCTCGGTAAAATTTGGGCGAAAATTCACAAAAACCCGTCATTGCGAGCGTTGCCAAAGGCAACGCGTGGCAATCCACTACGCGACAAAGTCGCGTTTCTGGGCGCAAGTGAAAATTCTGCAAAATCAAAGCGCAAAATGAAGCGAAACGCTTTGACCCGCGCGAAAAAATCGCTGTCAAGCGATTAAGCTTCGCGCGTGGGCAACCGCGTTGAGCAAATTTGGAGCTTTGATTTTGCTTTTGTAAATTTTACGAAAAATTTGGGACAAAAATTTGGATTTATTTTAAATTTGTGCCAAAATGGACGGCAAAATTCGCCTAAATTTATGGATACTTCGCTACGCTCAGTATGACGAAAATCCAGCATTTTTTGGAAAAGAAAAAAGATTAAAAACGCAAAAAATTCGGCATTAAAAGGCTCAAAAATGATAAAAATTCACATAAAACACCCCATCAAATCCGCCAAGGGCGACTTGATTTTGGAGTTTGACAAGGAATTTGAAAAAAGCGATTTCGTCTCCATTTACGGCGAAAGCGGGGCGGGCAAAACCACTATTTTACGCGTCATCGCGGGGCTTTTAAAGCCCGAGTTTGGCTACATAAAAGTGGGCGAGCGCGTGTGGTTTGATAGCGCAAAGGGCGTGTTTTTGCCGCCTCAGCAGCGCAAAGTGGGCTTTGTGTTCCAAGACTACGCGCTTTTCCCCAACCTCACCGTGCGCGAGAACCTAAATTTCGCACTCGGCAAAGGCAAAAACAAAGCCAAAATAGACGAGCTGCTCGAACTCACAGGACTCAAAGCCCTTGAAAAGTCCTATCCCACGCACCTTTCAGGCGGGCAGTGCCAGCGCGTAGCCCTCGCACGCGCCATCATCACGGAGCCTGACATTTTGCTGCTAGATGAGCCTTTAAGCGCGCTTGATTTTAAAATGCGAAGCCGCTTGCAGGATGAAATCCTAAAAATCGTCCAGCATTTCAAGCTCACCACGCTGCTTGTCAGCCACGACATAGGCGAGATTTACAAGCTCGCGCGGCGCGTCATCGAGCTAAAAGAGGGGCGCGTCATCAACGACAAAAGCCCACGCGAACTCTTTGTGAATTCCAACCTCTCCGCCAAACTGCAACTCAGCGCAAGCGTTTTGGAGATAAAAACCGCCGACATACTCGTCATTTTCACGCTTTTAGTGGGGCAGGAAATCATCAAAATCACGCTCTCAAAAAGCGAATTCGCACAAAAATTCAGCACACTAAAAGTCGGCGACAGCGTGCTAATTTGCGAAAAAGCCTACAATCCGCTTTTAATCGACATAAATGATAAGCTGTTGTGAAATTATTCGTCATTGCGAGACTACAAAGTCGCCGAATCAATCCGCTACACACACAATGTATTTTTTAGAAGTGTTTGGAAAATTTTTAGCTTTTTTTGAGAGTGGAAATTTAAACCAAAGTAAATCCGCCCTTGTGGGGTAAATTTATGGGTCATTTGAAAACGCATCTACTCACTACTCTAGGGGGAGCAACAGCGACCGAAGAATCCACACCATACAAAGAAAGCGTAAATTTAAAAAATGAATTATTCACATTCTGCGAATTCTCACAATGACGAAATGAGAGTGTTAAAAATCCAAATCGACACCCTAGTCTATGCCCTATCGCCCTAACCCAAGCCGAAATAAGCTTTGATAAGAGAAATGAGTATAAAGCGGCACAAAGAGAAATTTGAGTGGCATTGACCCCACCATCATCCTAACAAAATATCTAATAATATCTCGACGCCGCCGTATGAACTTAACCCTAACCATTTGTGCAATTTATAAAATTTAAACCATTTTAAAGAGCATTTTAAAAATGATAAATACCACACCACAGCTTTTTTGTAGTGTAGATTGCACATTTCGACTTCGTCTTACTCACAATGACGATATGGCGGAGATTTGTATGCCACTCGCAACAACACTTTTT
>CAVJSG010000095.1:0-7575 GCA_963651895.1 Campylobacteraceae bacterium | reverse complement strand
GGCAAATTTAAATTTAAAAGAAAGTTCAAAATTCTCTGCAAATTTAGCCGCGAATTCAATTATAAATTTAAAATTTTAAGAGAGATAAAATGCAAGAAAATTCCATTACAAATTCTAGTAATTTAAACCCAAATTCTAGTGAAAATTCAAGCGTAAATTTTAATGCAAATTCTAGCGAAAATTTAAACATAAATTCAAGCGAAAATTTACAAACAAAACCCCCCTGTAAGCCCCACGCTGCCGCACTTAAAGCGACATTTAAAGATGATTTTAAAAGCGCAATTAAAGCCAAATTTAAATCCCATTTTTCGGCACATAAATTCTTTTATCTCGCCCTCATTTTATGCTACGCTTTTAGCGTTTTTTGCCGCCTTTACTGGGTGTGGTGGGCTAGCGATTTTGAGGGCTTTAAATTCAATGATGAATTGATGATTATCTCAAATGACGGCTATGTTTTTGCGGAGGGTGCGCGTGATAAAATCGCAGGTTTTCATCAGCCAAATGATTTGTCTTTCATCGATAGCCCGCTTTCGATTCTCACTTATTTTGTGTATAAATTCACGCCTTTTAGCTTTGAGACTATCATCTTGTATATGAGCGTTTTTTTGAGCTCTCTTATCATTTTACCCATACTTTTAATCGCAAAGATTTATCGTAATCTAAACGCAGGAATCATCGCCGCGTTGCTTGCAAGTATCGCAAATTCCTACTACAACCGCACTATGGCGGGCTACTACGATACCGATATGCTAGCCATAGTTTTGCCCACTCTGCTACTCTACGCATTTTTAAGACTCATCATCAAAAAAGACACCCCCTCGCTCGTAGCCGCACCGCTGATAATGGCGTTTTACCTTTGGTATTACCCCTCTGCTTTCGTGCTTTGCTGTGCTTTCATCGGGCTTTTTGCCCTTTACACGCTCATCTTTCATCGCCGCGAGAGCCTATTTTACCTAGCTTTGACGCTACTCATCATCACTCTTGCAAATGTGCCTTGGTTTGTGGAATTTGCCATTTTTGCCCTACTTATAGCACTTTGGGGCTTTAAGGGGCAGCTTTTTAATCTCAAATTTCTAGCATTTTTAATAGCCGCCGCACTCGTTTTTGTGGCACTTAGCGGAGGTTTTAACGCCATTTGGGGACAAATCGCCTTTTATATTTTCAAGGATGATAGCGGCGGGGCGCAGGGTTTTGCGTATTTTAATGTCTCTCAAACCATACAAGAAGCCTCAAATATAGGGCTTTCGCTCTTTATGCAAAGGATAAGTGCCAGCGAAATGGCGTTTGCGTTCAGCATTTTTGGGCTTATTTTGCTGCTAAAAGCCCACAGGAGCTTCATTTTGGCGCTACCTATGCTCGCACTTGGCTTTCTCGCACTGCGTGGGGGGCTGCGTTTTACCATCTACGCCGTGCCCGTGATGGCTTTGGGCTTTGGCTGGGCGTTGTTTTGGTGTTTAAAAAGGCTTAAAAGCCTTGAATTTGGGGCGAAAAATTTAAGAATTTGCGAATTTGCCCTCATTTTCGCGCTATTTTTCAGCCTTTGGGGACTTTTTAGGCTCGAAATTTCACTACTCGCGCAAATCGCCTTTCTCGCCCTATTTGCCTTACTTTTGTGCGAGTGCTTGCGCCTTAAACAAAGGCAAATCGCCCGCGCATTCGCCCTTTTCGCCGCACTTTTCATCTCACTTGGCTACGCCTTTGCGCACATTTACGCATACAAAGCCTCGCCGGTGTTTAACCAAAGCGAAGCCGCGCTTTTAAGCCGCCTCAAAAGCCTTGCCGCACGCGAGGACTATGTGGTGGCGTGGTGGGACTATGGCTACCCCGTGCGCTTTTACAGCGATGTCAAAACCCTAGCGGACGGGGGCAAGCACTTGGGTAAGGACAACTTTTTCCCCTCTTTTGTTTTGAGCCAAAATCAGCGTGCAGCGGCGAATTTAGCGCGTTTAGCGGTAGAATACACCGAAAAAAGTTTTGCGGATAAAAATGACACGCTTTTGCAAAATGATTTACTTAAAGCTATGTTGAGAGACTATGGCTATAAGGCGGGCTCCGCGGACGCTACGCTCTTTTTAAACGCCCTAAATAGCACAAATTTCACGCTCAAAACCCCCGCCACGCGCGATATTTTCATATATATGCCCATTAGAATGTCTATGATTTTCTCCACCGTGGCTAGCTTTTCCAAAATCGATTTAGCCACAGGCGAGGTGAATGCGCCCTTTGTTTTCAGCACTGCGGTAGCTTTGGGGACTTTAAATGACGGCTCTTACGCGCTTAGCAACGCTATGGTGCTCTCAAACGACTTCACACACATACTTGTGGGCGAGCGAGCCTTACCCATCCACAGCCTCATCGAGTTTAGCTCCATCAAAGAGCGCGATTTCAAGCGAAATTTAGTGGATGAGGATGGACTTTTCTATGTTTTTCACCTAAAAGAGGGCTTTCACAACCTGCCCATTCAGTTCATAATAATGGACAAATCAATGTTTGAGAGCACTTTCGTGCAGATGTTTTTCTTTGAAAACTACGACAAATCCCTTTACGAGCTAGTTTTGAGCGAAAAGGATGCGAAAATTTATAGGCTGAAAAAATGAAAAATTTGCGAGAGTTTATCGTTAAATTTGGGATTTTGGGCGAAAAAATTCACGCATTTTTTTTAAATTCTTTAAATTTTTGCTTTTTTTGCCAAATTTTTTCTTTAAATTTGCAAAAATTCAACCCCTTTCGTCAAATTTTTAGCCAAAAATTCAAGCTTACACAAATTTTTAAAAGGATTAAGCCTTGCGAGTAGGCTTTCTCTCCCACGCGGGTGCTAGCATTTATCATTTTAGAATGCCTATTATAAGGGCTTTGCTAGGGCGCGGCGATGAGGTTTTTGTTATCGTCCCCAAAGATGAATACGCCCAAAAACTGCAAAATTTAAAGCTAAATTTCACGCTAGTTTTTTATGATTTAAAACGCGCAAGCCTTAATCCCATCGTGGTTTTGAGGGACTTTTGGCGATTAAAAACCATTTTAAGCACGCTAAATTTGGATTTACTACAAACAAACGCCCACAAAAGCAACACTTTGGGCATCATCGCCGCAAAAATGGCAGGCATAAAGCACTCTGTCGCGCTTGTGGAGGGGCTTGGCAGCTTTTACATAGAAAGCGATTTCAAGGCAAAAGCCGTGCGCACCGCCATCAACGCCCTTTACAAAATAGCCTTTAAATGCGCGGACATTTTCATCTGTGTGAGCGAGGCAAACGCCGAATTTTTAAGGAATTTAGGGCTAAAAGAGCGCAAAATCGCCGTGATAAAGTCCGTAGGCGTGAATTTAAAGCATTTTTGCCCCCTTAAAATCGCGCCCGAGCAAAAGGCGCATTTTTTAAAAAGCATAGGCGCAAACGCTGAAATTCCTGTGGTTTTGATGGTTGCAAGGGCGCTGCGGCACAAGGGCGTGTGCGAGTTTTACGAGGCAGCGGTTTTGCTAAGAGGGCGGGCAAATTTCATTTTCGCAGGCGCAGCGGATGCAAACCGCAGTAGCCTTGATTTGGGGTTTTTAGAGGGGGGGGCGGTGCATTATTTGGGCGCGCGCGATGACATAGCCTTTTTGCTGAATTTATGCGACATTTTCGCCCTACCAAGCTACAAAGAGGGCTTCGCACAAAGCGTTTTGGAGGCAAAAGCCTGCGCCAAGCCCTGCGTGGTAAGCGAAGTCGAGGGCTGCGTGGAGGCGGTGCGCCACGCCGTGGATGGGCTTTACTGCGAGGCGCGAAATGTGCGCGATTTGGCGGAGAAAATCGCGCTTTTGTTAGAGGACAGGCAACTTCGCCTAAATTTAGGACAAAACGCCTTTAAAGACGCGCTAAACTACGATGAAAACGCCATCGCCGCGAGGTATTTGCGAATTTATGACACCCTTTGCACGGATATTAGGGCTAAAAATGATTAGCTTTTTTCTAAAAGCGTTGAAAAATTTAGAAAAATGTTATTGCGAGCCGTTTTAAAAACGCCAAAGCAATCCAAATTCCAAAAACCCACAAACCCAAAAAAAAATTCCCCCAAATTTCCCAAGTTTAAAAAAATTTCCCAAATTCTTGCCGCATTTTGTGAAAATTTTGCTAAAATAACTCGTTTCAATTTAAGTCGTTCTAGTATTTATGTGGCAAAATGCCGTGCCAAAAGCACCGCATAAAAGCGAAAGCCAAGCCGAGCAAATTTCACAAAGCAAAAGCGAAAATTCGCCAAGCAAAGCCAAAGCAAACGCCCGTGAATGCTAGAATTTACCCTTATTCTAATGGAGGTTTCTTATGAAATCAATCAAACTCAGTCTAGTCGCAGCACTCGCTGCTGGTTCTCTCACTGCTTTAAGCGCTTCTCCGCTTGATGAGGCGATTAAAAATGTGGATGTTTCGGGCTTTGCGTGGTATCGTTATGACACAGGGCGCTATCACAGCTACTCTGATTCTTTCTTAAAGAACAAGACCGTAAGCACCATAGGCAATTTGATGCAAACGCACAAATTCAAGTCAGCCGTGAATTTAAAGATAGGCTTGTCTGATAACATTAAGGTTTTCACTCAGCTTATGTATTGGGCGAATGCAAACAAAGGCTACTACACAGGCAGCGACTTAACCACGACTGCGAACGCGAACGCGAACACAAAGCAAGAGATTATCCTGCGTTTGGCGGGCATTGAGTATAATGCCTTTAACACCAAATTCACAGTAGGACGCCAAGTGCTAGGCACCATTTGGACGGACGATATGGCTGGTTTGGCGGCTAAGGCTGTGGCAAATGTCGCACCGGGTATGCAAGTAGCTGCCTTTGCTGTGGATAGCTTTGAGACAAATGACGGCGACAGGGCGTCTGGGGATATGTATCTTTCCATTGCCAACAACACAGGGCTTACCACTCATGTGGATAGCTTCTTTTACAAGCACAACCTCTACGGCGCAGCCTTTTTGGGAGATTTTGGTGCTGCAAAGGCTCAGGTTTGGGCTGCTTACTGGCACAAAGTGGGCGGCTTTGCGGCTTTGAAGGTAAATTTTGACACACCAAGCTTTGGCGTGGCTTTCAATGCCCTAGCAAACTTCCTAGGCGACACCGCAAAGACAGGTAATGGAATCGCTACGGCTAGTGTATCTTATACGCCTAGTGGTGGCGGTTCTAGTTCCACAAGCATTGCCCAAGCACTAACTGCTTATACTCTCACGGACAAAACCGAAGTCCTTGACAATGGACTTTTCCTAAATCTCAAAGGCAAGGTGAATTTCTCGCCTGTGGATGCTTTCATCGGCGTGGCACACTATGGCAAAAAGGACGCCTTGACGCTTAATCGCTTGGAGGATGCTAACGCGGACGCTGATATGGCGATAGGGCGCGAGGTGTCATACCAAAAGAACACCTGGACCGTGCTATCAAATGGGCAAAACACCCTTGCTTATCTGGGCGTGGGCTTTAAGCCTATGAGGGATTTGAGGCTGGGTGTGCAGGCTGTGTATGGGCAAAATACCATAGGCAAGGATAATATAGCTATGATTGCTTATGCTGGGGTTAGCAACATAGTCGCTGGCACGCCTACATATAACGGCGTAAAAGACCAAAAAATAGATGTCTTTGAGGGCGTGGTAGAGGCTACCTACAAGGTAACGCCTAAGCTAAATATCCTAGCCTACTACTCATACCTGCACAACAAAATCAAGGCTGTGAGTGATACCGACACAGACTCCGCCTCCGCACGCAATGCTATAAGGTTGCAGGTGAGGTATGGGTTCTAAGTAGGGCTTTGAGGCTTTAATGTCCGTCATTGCGAGACCGCGATAGCGGGCGAAGCAATCCATTAACGCACACAGTGCGTTTTTTAAAATGTAAATTTATTTCCATTTTGTGAATTTCTATCCCAAAAACGCGCCAAAGGCGCGTAATGGATTGCTTCGCCTTGATTTCGTCAAGTCTCGCAATGACGGCGTGGCGTGAATTTATTTGCGACAGCATAAAAAATCAACACTTTTTAATAGAAGAACCTTGAATTTAGTATTTTTAAATGAAGGAAATTTAAAAAAGTGGTCGGAGTAGCGGGATTTGAACCCACGACCTCACCCACCCCAAGGGTGCGCGCTACCAGGCTGCGCTATACTCCGATTTTAGCGGCTTTTGAGCCGACTTTCCCGCTTACTTTTTGGGCTTAATTTTTTGCTTTTCGCGCCCAAAATTTTCTCAAAATTTGCCAAAAATTCGCAAATAAAATTATACTTTGTTTTGGTTTATTTTGGGTAAATTTGCCAAAAAACGCACCAAAAGTGCCACTCTTTTGTCAAAAATTCATCGTCAAAAGCCCAAAAAATATCGCTAGTTTTTCAAAAAATTCACGCTTTCAAAACCCCAAAACACCGCTATTTCGCCAAAAATTCCTCTAAAATTTGAATTTGTCGCGTTACACTCGCCACGGAGCTTGAACCCTCGCTTTGTTTGGCGTTTAGCGAGGCTTCTAAATTCAGCAGTTTTTGGGCTTTTTCGTCAAAAAGCGGCTCGATGTCGTGTAAATTTGGGATTTCGCTGACATCAATGCCCATTTCATCGGCTTTTGCGACTACTTTTCCCACTATAAAATGCGCCTTGCGAAAGGGAATGCCCTTTTCTCGCACGAGAAAATCCGCCAAATCCGTAGCCAGCAAATGCCCTTTTTTGCACGCTTTTCGCATCGCATCCTCATTCACAACAAGCTCCCGCAGCATCTCGGCAAGTATGGCAAGGCTCGCAGTGGCGGTGCGCACGCTGTCAAACAGGCCTTCCTTGTCCTCTTGCATATCCTTGTTGTAGGCTAGGGGCAGTGCCTTCATCGTAGTCAGCAGAGCTACCAAATTTCCATACACGCGCCCCGTTTTGCCGCGGATAAGCTCGCACACATCGGGGTTTTTCTTTTGCGGCATTATCGAAGAGCCTGTGGCATAGGCATCGCTGATACTCACAAAGCCAAATTCGCTGCTCGAAAAAAGGATGAGTTCCTCGCAAAGCCGCGAAGTGTGCGTGAAAATCACGGCGATGTCGTAGAGTAAATCGAGCGCAAAGTCCCTATCGCTCACCGCATCCATAGCGTTTGGCGCGAGGGAGGCGAAATTTAGCAGCTTTGCGGCGTGCGCCCTGTTTGTAGGGTAGCTCGTGCCGGCAACCGCGCAAGCACCAAGCGGGCAAAAGTCCGCCATTTCGTAGCTTGCGCGCAGCCGCTTGATATCGCGTGCGAACATAAAGGCGTAGGCGAGTATGTAAAAGGCGAAACTCACGGGCTGGGCGTGCTGCAAGTGCGTAAAGCTTGGCATAATGGTGTTTTTATGGGCTTTGGCGTGGGTTAAAAGCACCTCGATGAGCCTTTTTAGCAGGGTTTGCAGCTCTAAATTCCGCGCCTTTGCGTAGAGGCGTAAATCCGTAGCCACTTGGTCGTTGCGGCTGCGGGCTGTGTGGAGTTTGCCGCCCACTTGCGCGCCTATGATTTCACTCAAACGCCGCTCCACAGCCATATGAATGTCCTCATCCCTTATGTCAAAGCTGAATTCTCCGCGTTCGATTTCGCCTTGCACGGCTTGCAAGC
>CAVJSG010000094.1:6876-7727 GCA_963651895.1 Campylobacteraceae bacterium | reverse complement strand
ATATAATTTTAAGTTTAAAAGTGTATAATCTCACTTTTGATTTTCGTGGTGAGGCGGCATCGCCAAGCGGTAAGGCAAGAGCCTGCAAAGCTCTCATCCCCGGTTCAAATCCGGGTGTCGCCTCCAAATTTTAAAGCGTTTTGGGCACAAAATTTGCCAAAATTTTCGCAAAAGCCCAAAAACTTTGAATTTTCATTTAAACAGCGTTAATTTTTTTAGCGCAAAATTTCGCTTTCGGGAGATGGCTGAGCGGTTGAAAGCGGCGGTCTTGAAAACCGTTGAGGTGAGAGCCTCCGGGGGTTCGAATCCCTCTCTCCCGGCCACTTTAAAACTTTAAAATTTAGTCAAATTTTTCCACTTCAAGCCACTTCAAAAATCCCAAATTTAGCTGAATTTTCCCACTTCAAAAAATTTCAAATTTATCCAAATTTCCCCAAATTTCGCAGAAATTTAAGCAAATTTCCAAATTTTTGTTATAATCGCCAAAAAATTTCAAGGACAAAAATGAGGGCTTTTTTAATCGACAGCGAAAATGTGAATTTCGACAACTTCATCAAGCGCGGCAAATTCAAAAAAAAGGACAATTTTTTCATCGTGGGCAACGCTACGCTTAAATTTTCCTTAATGGCGCTGGATTTTTTGCAGGGGCGGCGCGTGAAATTCTACGATTTCAACGAGCCTAGCAAGGATTACGCGGACAAAATCATACTCACTCTTTTGGGCTTTTTGCTCGCTCAAAAACGCTTCAAAAAGTGCCTCATCGTAAGCAACGACAACATTTTTTCCAAGCTAAATTTCACGCGCGAGTTTTTCGGCAAAAGCGTGAAAATCGTCAAAATCAACAACGAGCA
>CAVJSG010000094.1:0-6866 GCA_963651895.1 Campylobacteraceae bacterium | reverse complement strand
AAAATCGGACTATCACATACAGCTTTTTGAGAAAAACGCCGAATTTATCAGGGATTTGCGCCTAAAAGCGCGGAATTTAGGCGAGTTTCACAGGGCGCTGCAAAAGCACTTCAAAATACACGGAACGCTGATTTACAAGTATCTCAAAGACTATCACAAGGATGAGTTTTTCGCTAAATTTAAAAGGGAGCAAGCCGCGCAACCAAGGCGGCTCACCCACGCACAAAGCCCAAAGCTGCTAACTCACAGCGGCGTTGATGGCGAGTTTGGGACTGATTTTAAGGGGGATGAGGGGGTTGATGGTGTTAATGGAAATGAGAGCTTTAATGGCACTGAGGGTGCTAATGACTCGCCGAAAAATGACGAAAACATAGTGTCGCAGCTTTGGACGAAATTTTTTAAGAAGGATGAGAAGTAGGGGGTTTTGGTTTTGCGGAATTTCTATCACAGCCCAAAAACGCGACAAAATCGCGTAGTGGATTGCTTCGCATTCTTGCGAATGCTCGCAATGACGGAATTTGGCAAAAAATTCACGCAAAATTTCAGCCCAAATTCAGCTAAAATTCTCAAATTTCGCGCAAACTTCACGCCAAAATTCGCAAAATCCGTGAATTTTTTGCCAAAAAAATTCACAAAAAAATGCCCAAAATTCACACCAAATTCCCCCAAAAATTTAAATCTTCGCTCTCTCGTAAATTTTTCGCAACTTGCTGTCTAATATCCAAGCAAAGCGAAAGAGGGCGGGGACTACTAGCAGGGTTAGGGCTGTGGAGCTTATGAGCCCGAAAATCACGGCTATTGCCATAGGCGAGTTGCCCTCGTAGCCCGCCCCGTGGGAGACGGCAAGGGGCAGCATAGCAAAAATCATAGCAAAAGTCGTCATTAAAATGGCTCGCAGCCGCGCCTTTCCCGCTTCTAGCAAAGCCTCATCCGGCGTAAGCCCCTCGTGGCATTTGCGATTAGCCACATCCACAAGCAAAATGGCGTTTTTGCCCACCATCCCAAAAAGCAAAATTATCGCCACAAGCACGAAAAGCGAGAAGTTGTTGCCCGTGATGAAAAGCCCAAAGCAAGCTCCCGCAAAGGCTAGGGGCATCGTTATCATTATGATGAATGGTAAAATCAGGCTTTCATAAAGGGCGGCTAGCACCAAGTAAATGAGCACCAACCCTAGGGCGATGGAGACTAAAAAGCCATCGACCGTTTCGCCAAGCATCTTTATGTAGCCTGAAAATGCGTGGCTGAGCTTTGAATTTTCGCCTAGAATTTCGCTTTTGTGGCTTTCAAGCAGGCTTTTGACAGCCCCAAGCGAGATGCCGTCTAAATTTGCCGTGATTTTCACGCTGCGGTTTTTGTTGAAGCGATTTATCACACCCAAATCCTCTTTGTAGGCAAAATCCACCACGGAGGAGAGCTCCAAAACCACGCCGTCAGCGGACTTTATTTGAATTCGCTTTAAAGCCTCAATGTCTTGCTTAAACTGCGCGTCAAAGCTCAGCACTATGTCATCCTTGCTCGCGCCCACATCCATACTGCCCACACTCAGCTGCCCAAACGAGTAGCCAAGCACGCCCGCGACATACTCTATGCTCACACCCAGCTTTTTGGCAAGTTCGCGGTTGATTTGCACGCTCACCTCGCCCTTTGTGCTGTCGCCATTATCATCAATGTCGCTGATTTCTTTATGCCCTGCTAATAAGGCTTTGGCGCGTTTTGCCGCGGCTAGAATTTCGCTCATATCATCGCCAAGGACTAAAAACTGCACGGGGTAATCAACCCCCGCCCCGTCAAATTTGGGGATTTCAAGCACCTTGATTTTCAGCCGCTCATCTTGTAAATTCGCGCGAAAGTGCGACACAATCTTTCTTTGGCGAAATTTACGCTCGTTTAAGGGCTTTAATTTCACATAAATTTTAGCCTTTTTCGCCTCTTTCGCGTCCGTGTAACCCACGAGCAAGTAAGCATAATCCACGCTTTCATCGGCTTTGATTTTGCTTAAAATTTCATAAGAAATTTTTTGCATAGCCTCCAAGCTGACATCGTCCTTGTGTTCAAGCTGCACTTGCAACTCGCTATCATCCTCCATAGGTAAAAAATCCAGCCCCAGCCTTGTGCCCAAAAAGGCGCAAGAGCCCACCACAACAAGGCTTGTGAGTATAAATTTCGCCTTGTTTGCGAGGATTTTTGCAAGTAAATTTTGATAAATTTGCTCGCATTTTTCAAAAAATGGCTCGCTTTTGTGCCAAAATTCACTCTCCCTAGCATTTAAAAAACGCGCGCTTAAAGTGGGGATTAAAAAAACCGCCACGAGAAAACTTACCACAACCCCGCTTGCAACGCTGATGCCAAGGGCATTGAAAAAAAGCCCTGGGACGCTGTCCATATAAGAAATGGGGATGAAAACGCACAGCAGCACCACGCTTATGCTTAAAACGCTAAAACCTATCTCTTGGATGCCCTCAAATGCGGCTTTAAGCGGGGGCAGGGTGTGGGATTTTTTAGAGATATTTTCGATAACCACTATCGCATCATCTACGAAAATTCCTATGCTAAGAGTGAGTGCGATGAAGGTAAGGCGGTTTAAGTCAAAGCCCATCAAATCGATGAGAAAAAAGGTTGAAATGATGGAAGTGGGGATGGCGATTGAGGCGATTAAAGTTGCCGAGCGGTTTCGCAAAAACAAAAAAACGATAATTATCGTCAAAATGATGCCCAAAATCATATCCTCGATGACCTGCACGAGGTGCTTTGTGATGTTTTGGCTTTTGTCAAAAACCACTTGTATGTCGATGTTTTCGCCCGCTTGCGCCCGAAGCTGGGCTAAATTTGCCTTGACATTTCTTATCATTTTTAAGGCGTTGTAGCCGCTAACCTTGCCAATTTCCAGCAGCACGCCCTCATTTTCAAGCACCGCGACTTGCTTTTTGTCCTCATAGCCCTGTTTTATCGTGGCTACATCGCTGAGAAAGACTCCGGGCATCAGCCGCAAACTCTGCAATTCCTCTAAATTCACAGCCTCGAAATAGCCCTTGACTATGTAGATATTTTCGGCGTTTTCAAGCTCGCCCAAGGCTTGCTTGAAATTTTGGCTTTTGATGAGGTTTGCGACATCAAGGGCGTTGAGATGATATTTGCTAAGGCTCACAGGGTCTAGTTCAATGCGAATTTGAGGCTTTAAAAAGCCCACCTCATCGATGTTTCCCACGCCGCTAATGCGCTGTAAAAAGGGCTTTATGCGCTCATCAAGGCTGCGCATAAGCTCCAAACTATCCCCTGTGCGGCTTTTGACAAAAAGACTTATGCTCGCACCGCTGTCTGAGGGCACTTTTTCGATTTTAGGCTTTACGGGCAGGGATAAAGCCCCGATTTTATCTCGCACATCGTTTGCGGCGATTTCGAGATTTTTACTCAGCTCAAATTCGATGAAGGTTACGCTGAAATTATCAAAAGAGCTTGAATTTATGTTTTTGATGCCGTCAATTTCGCTGAGTGCGTTTTCGATTTCTTTGGTGATTTTGCTCTCCACAAAGCTCAAATCCCCATTCACCACCGCCGTAACCTTCACCAGCGGTATGCTTACGCTTGGAAACAAATTCACAGGCATAGTAAATGCGGAAATCAGCCCAAAAACGATGAGCCCCAAGAAAAACATCAGCGTGGTGATGGGGCGGTTTATAGCGAGTCTATACATTATTTTTGGTTTCCTTAAATTTTGATATTTGCGTGAATTTTGTGAATTTTCTGCGAAAATTCACAAAAATCCGTGAATTTTAGCGTAAATTTGCCTAAAAATTTACATATTTTTGTAAATTTCGGCGTGAATTTGGCTAAAATTTACGCAAAAATTTAAGGCAAACGCCAAAAATTCACGCAAAAGTAAGAAAAAGGAAAGAAAAAATGCAAAAACAAGTTTTAATCACCGGGGCTGATGGCTTCATCGGCTCGCATTTATGCGAGTTACTGCACGCCAAAGGCTATAAAATCAGGGCTTTGAGCTACTACAATTCCTTTAATTTTTGGGGAAATTTGGAGCAAATTGCGTGTTTAAGGGATATAGAGGTCGTCAGCGGCGACTTGCGAGACGCCTTTTTTTGCGACAAAATCTGCGCCGGGGTCGATTATATCTTTCACCTAGGCGCGCTCATCGCCATTCCCTACTCATACCTCGCCCCGCAAAGCTATGTGGATACCAATATACAGGGCACTTTGAATATGTTAGAGGCTGCCAAACGCCACCACGCCGCGAAATTCATCCACACATCCACGAGCGAGGTCTATGGCACGGCACTTTACGCGCCCATTGACGAGCAGCACCCCTTGCAGCCGCAAAGTCCCTATTCAGCAAGCAAAATCGCCGCGGATATGCTTGCAATTAGCTATTTTAACGCCTTTGAGCTGCCCGTCATAGTGGCGCGCCCCTTTAATGCTTATGGTCCGCGTCAAAGTGCGAGGGCGATTATCCCTACCATCATCACGCAAATTTTAAGCGGCGCCAAAACCCTGCGACTTGGGGATTTAAGCCCTGTGAGAGACCTAAATTTCGTGGAGGATACTTGCGAGGGCTTTGTGAGTTTGCTTGAAAGCAAGGACTACGGGCAGGTTTTTAATATAGGAAGCGGCGTAGGCGTGAGTATGCGGGAGGTGGCGGATATGATAATGCGCTTAATAGGTGTAAATGTGGGCATAGAGCTTGATGAAAGCCGCGTGCGCCCCCAAAACAGCGAGGTTTTCAAGCTGCTTTGCGATAGTTCAAAAATCCAAAAAGCGACTTCTTGGCGCAGTAAAATTTCGCTCGAAGAGGGCTTAAAAAGGACGATTGAGTGGTTTAAGAGTGGCGAAAATTTGAGTAAATATAAGGCGGGGATTTATAATGTGTGAGCAAAAAAAGCGGTAAATTGCGTGAATTTTTTGGAAATTTTGGGCTAAATTTAGCAAATTTAACCTTTTTTGCTATGATTTAAGGCACTATTTAAGGGGAAAAAATGCAAATAATACTCTCGCAAGAAACGCAAGAACTGCTTCGCCTAGCTCAAAAAGAGGCAAAACAGGACGAAAACAGCGTGATTTTCAGTGCTTTAAGAAATTATATCGAGGATTTAAAGGACTATAAATCCGCCTTAAATGCTGAGAAAAGGCTGGAAAATTCACGCTTTGTGAGCATTGATGAGCTGATGAAAGAGGCGAAAATCGATGCAAGTGAGATTTGAGGAAGTGGCTCAAAAGAAATTTCTGCGCCTTACAAAATCCGTGCAAATACAGATTTTAAGGTATGTTACTCGCCTTGAAAAGCTAGAAAACCCCAAGGATATGGGCAAGGCTTTGAGTGCAAATCTAAAAGAGTATTGGCGTTATAGGGTTGGCGATTATAGACTTATCGCAAAGCTCGAAAAGAGCTTTATTACGGTGGTTGATATAAATCACAGAAGCCGAATTTATAAGGATTTTAAGTAAATTTAAAGGAAAATTCAATGAAAAAATTCATTTCAAACGCCGAAATTTCAAGCGGTGCGGGCAGTGCGAGCGAGATTTGGGAAAATATCTACTCCAAAAAAGAGTGGGGCAAGTATCCAAGCTAGGCTGTGATTCGCTTTATCGCCCGAAATTTCTACAATGTGCGCGATAGAAACGCCGTGAAAGTCCTAGAACTCGGGCTTGGCACGGGGGCGAACCTGTGGTTTTGCGCTAGGGAGGGCTTTCGCGTGAGTGGGGTTGAGTTTAGCCAAAGCGGGATTGAACGCTTTGAAAAGCGAATGAAAGCTGAAAATTTAAGCGATAAAATCGACAAAATCGCGCAAGGGGATTACTTCGACAAACTCGATGAATTCGATGAGAACAGCTTTGACGCACTTTTAGACTCTTATTCGCTCGCTTACAACGACTTTGAGCGGACAAAAGCTATCATCGAAAAGGGGCTAAACAAGCTAAAAAGGGGCGGCAAATTTTTATCCATCACGCCAAGTGCCAAAAATGAGGGCTTTGAGGCGGACGAGAATTTGGGGTATCACCGCGTAAAGCCTGTAAGCGGCAGCGATGCCTTCACAGGCGTCATTCGCTTTTGCGATGAGGAGGATATTTTGCGGCTTTATAGGGGTGCAAACTACGATATATCAAGCCTTAAACGCATCACACAAAGCGTGGGCGATAAGATAGAAACCGATTTATTTATAATTGAGGGGGTTAAAAAATGAGCCAAGAGTTGTGGGAGGACATTTTCAAAAACAGAGAATGGGGTAGGTATCCTAGCGAGAATTTTATCCGCTTCATAGCCCGAAATTTCTATGATGCGGCGGATAGAAACGCTGTGAAAATCCTAGAACTAGGGCTTGGCACGGGGGCGAACCTGTGGTTTTGCGCTAGGGAGGGCTTTCGCGTGAGTGGGATAGAATTTAGCAAAAGCGGAATCGAACTTTTTGAAAAAAGAATGAAAGCCGAAAATTTAAGCGATAAAATTGATAAAATTTCGCAAGGTGATTATTTAGAAAAGCTCGATGAATTCGAGGATGAGGGCTTTGATGCCATAGTCGATGTGTGCAGCCTTGTTTGTAATGATTTGCAAAAAACGAGGCAAATTTTCGCAAAGGCACTCAAAAAGCTAAAAATCGGCGGCAAATTCTACTCATCGACCATAGCGGCGGGGGCTTGGGGCTATGAGGCTAGCAAGGGGCAGTGGCAGCAGCCCACAAAAGGAATTTACACGGGCGTGGGCAAGGTGCGTTTTGAGACCAAGCAAAGCGTGCAAGAACTCTACAAGGCAAGCGATTTCGCCATCCAAAGCCTGCTAACCCAAACCCTAGAAAACGATAAAATCCTTGACAAACTCTACATAATCGAGGGCGTGAAGCTAGATAATGGGGGGGGGGGGGGGG
>CAVJSG010000093.1:0-7803 GCA_963651895.1 Campylobacteraceae bacterium | reverse complement strand
TTCGTGGGCAACGACACTCCGCAAATTTTAGCTTTGATTTTGCTTTGAAATTTACTTAAATTTACGGCAAAATTTCCTTTAAATTTGTGGATACTTCGGCTTTAACAAAGCCACAGTATGACGAAAATTTAACACTTTTTAGAAAATAGCCAACACAAAATAACAACAAAAACTTTCCCCCAAAATTTCACCAAAATGCTAAATTTTTGTATAATACCCCTTTTGTTTTGAAAAAAAATTCAAAAATTTGCCAACAAAATGGGCGAAAATTCACAAAAAATTCGCGGCAAAGCAAAACACGCCCAAAGTATGCAGACAAAGGACTTTAAAGACTATGTTAGAGCTAAACAAAATCTACCAAGCCAAGCAAAAAATCAGCGATTTTGTGCTCAAAACCCCACTCACGCACTCGCATTTTTTAAGCGAGCAGTGCGGCGCGCAGGTGTTTTTGAAAAACGAAAACCTACAAATCACGGGCGCGTATAAGATTCGCGGGGCTTTTAATAAAATCGCAAGCCTTGATAAAGCCCAGCAAAAGCGCGGCGTCATCGCGGCGAGCGCGGGAAATCACGCTCAGGGCGTGGCTATCTCAGCACGCCACTTTGGCATACAAGCAACCATCGTAATGCCAGAATCCACGCCCCTCTTAAAAGTCTCTGCCACAAGGGCTTTGGGGGCTGAGGTTATCTTAAAGGGCGATAATTTCGATGAAGCTTACACCTTTGCGCGTGAATTTGCAGGCGAAAAGGGGCTTGTATTCATTCACCCTTTCGAGGATGAGCTTGTGATGGCGGGGCAAGGCACGCTAATGCTTGAAATGCTCGATGAAATCGCGGATTTGGAGATGGTAATCGTGCCTGTGGGCGGCGGGGGCTTAATCAGCGGCATTTCAAGTGCGGCAAAGCAAATAAACCCAGCCATTCACGTAGTGGGAGTGAGCGCAAAGGGCGCACCAGCAATGTTTGAGAGCTTTCACGCCAAAAAAGTCATCAACTCAAAGTCCGTGCGCACCATAGCCGATGGCATCGCCGTGCGCGACACAGACGAGATAAACCTCAACATAATCCTCGCAAATGTCGATGAATTCGTGCAAGTGGATGATGAGGAAATCGCAAACGCCGTTCTTTTCTTGCTCGAAAAGCATAAAATCATAGTCGAGGGCGCAGGGGCAGCACCTGTGGCGGCTTTGCTTCACAAAAAGCTCGCATTAAAGGGCGTTAGAAAGCTCGCAGCCGTCCTCAGCGGCGGCAACATCGATGTGCAAATGCTCAACATCATCATCGAAAAAGGACTTTTCAAGGCTCACCGCAAGATGCACATCAATGTAACCCTCATAGACAAGCCTGGCGCACTGCTAGCACTCACAAACAGCCTAAAAGCCGCCAACGCAAACATCATCAAAATCGACTACGACCGCTTTTCCACGGCTTTGGACTACGGAGACGCGATGATTTCCATAACCCTTGAAACAAAGGGCAAAGAACATCAAAACGAGGTGCGAAAAATCCTACACTCGCAGGGGTTTAAATTCAGCGAGAGGGTGTGAATCTAGCATTTTTCATAAATTTTTACCCAAATTTAGCTAAAAATTTTGTTATTGTTAAATTTTCCCCCAAAACCCCCTAAATTTTTGCTATAATTTGCCTTTATTTTGCCAAAAAATTTATCAAAAAGGACAAAACGATGAAAAAAATTCTAGTTGCAGCCCTTGTAGTAGGGTTTTTGCTGCTTGCTTACTTCGCCCAAGTTGCCTATATGGGCTTTTTAGCGCAACGCTTTTTCGAGCAAAGCACGCGCACAAACGACTTTGTCGAGTTTTCAAATGTCAAATTCGAGCGCGGCTTTTTCACCTCAAAGGCGAGTTTTGACGCGGCGATGAGCCCACAACGCTACCCCATAAATCAGCTCGGCGGCGAAGCGCAGGCGTTTAGCGAGCTGTTTAGCGTGAGCGTGGAGGCGTTGATAAAAAACAATGTTTTTGCGAAAAACAACCTCGAAATCAAGTTTGAAAGCCCTATGTTTGCGCTTTTGCAAGAGATTTTGGGCGGCAAGGTTAAGCTAGATAAAAACTTTTTCGAGACAACAGCGAGTATTTCGCTGCTTGGCAAGGTTAGCGTGTCTAGCAAGCTCGCTGACATAGACTTCAAAGAGGGCGAAAACTCCGTAAAGCTCACGGGCGCCGAGGCTCAAAGCGAATTTAATAGCGTGGGCAAGCTGCTCAAAACGAGCGTGAAACTTGGAGAATTTTCCATCATAGACGCCACAAATGCCCTGCCTTTCGTGCTTGGGCTCACCAAACTTGACTTCGAGGAAAGCTACGGCAAGGGTTTGGAGCTAGGCGAATATGTCGCAGGCGCGTTCGCATCGCAAAGCAGGACGAGCATAGAGAGCATAAACGCTATGGATGTCGTGTTTTTGGGACTAAATTCGCAGTCCAAAAACGAGCTAAAAGAGGGCGCGATAGTGGGAAAATCGACTTTCGCCGCCACTCAAATCGCCTCGCCTATGCTGCAAATGCAGCTTGATGATATCAGCGGCGAGCTTGAAATGAGCGGCATCTCAGTCGCCTTTGTAAAGGCGTTTCACTCGGGCGGGCTCGATGTGCTAGACGCTGGCGACACCCTGCGGCTTTTCTTTTCCCAAAAACCAAAAATCACTCTCAAAGTCCTAAATTTCAGCTCAAAGGGCAAAAAATTTGACTCAAAGGGCGAGCTTATGGGCGATGAGGCGGGCTTTAAGCTCGCTTATGAATTTGCAAGCGAGGCAAAACCAAGCGAGATAATCCCGCTACTAATTTTCACCGCGCCCGGTGCGGACGAACTTTGCGTGCAAAAGGACGGCAAATGCACCCTAAATTTCACACTTCAAAGCGATTTTGTGGAGTATAAAATCAACCTAAACGGCGAGTCGCTGGACTTTAACATAAACGAGCTTGAAGCCGAACAAAATTTAAACGAGGGCGATTTGAGGCTTTATGATGAGAGAAAATAAGCTGCGCAAAAGCCGAAATTTAGGGGTTTTTGATGAGAAAAATAAACCCCGCGAAAGCCGAAATTTAAGGGATTTTGATGAAAAGAAATAAACTGCGCGAGGCTTAAATTTATGCGAAATTTAGCCCTAAAATTCCGCCCAAAAACCCTCAAAGAAATCCTTGGACAACGCGATTTAGTTGGGCTTTTTGAAAAATTCATAGCCAAAGAAAAGTTGCCTCATAGCATATTTTTTGGACCAGCAGGGTGCGGGAAAACGAGCTTTGCAAGGGCTGTGGCGGCGGATTTTGGCTTGGATTTTTATGAATTTGACGGCGGAAATTTTAAACTCGATGAGCTGCGAAAAATCATCGCAAACTACGATGAAAGCCTTTACAAGCCGCTCATTTTCATCGATGAAATCCACCGCCTTTCCAAAACCCAGCAAGAAATGCTGCTTTTGCCGCTTGAAAATTTCAAGTGCATTTTAATCGGCGCAAGCACCGAAAATCCTTTCTTTGTGTTAAGCTCGGGCATAAGAAGCCGCTCTATGCTTTTTGAATTTAAAGCACTCGCCGACAGCGATTTAAGCCCGCTTTTAGAGCGTGTGCAAAATGAGCTTGGCGTGGGCTTTGAGGACGAGGCGAAGGCTTATGTGCTGAAAATGTCCGGCGGTGATGCTCGCGCGGCACTGAATTTAATCGAATACGCCCTTTTAGTCGATGAAAACGCCGTGCGCCTCGAAACGCTAAAAAAACTCAAAGCAAACGCGTTGAATGAGGGCGTTAGCTCGAAGGACACGCATTACCGCTTGGCTAGTTCGCTCATCAAAAGTCTGCGCGGCAGCGACATAGACGCGGCGATTTACTACCTCGCGCGCCTAATCGAGGGCGGCGAGAGTGCGGATTTCATCGCGCGCAGGCTTGTGATTTTCGCAAGCGAGGACATAGGAAACGCCGATACGAACGCACTTTGCGTAGCTATCAACACTCTCATCGCCGTTAAAAACATAGGCTACCCCGAGGCTCGCATCCCGCTGGCTCAATGCGTGGTGTATTTGGCGAGTGCGGTGAAATCAAACGCGGCTTACCTTGCCATAGACAAGGCTTTGAATTTCGTGCGAAACAACCCTCCGCTGCCCATTTTGCCGCACCTTGACAACAACGCCGCCGAGAAAAAAAACTACCTTTATCCGCACGATTTTGGCGGGTGGGTTAAACAGCAATACCTCGCCAAGCCCCTGAAATTCTACGAAAGCAAGGGGCTTGGGGATGAAAAAAAGCTGCACGAGTGGTTGAATTTGATAAAAAACGGCAAAGCGTAAATTGCGGTAGAGCGTCATTGCGAGCGGTTTTTGCAAAAACCACGCGGCGTAATGCGACAAAGTTGCGTTTTTAATGTAAATTCGCATTAAAAATTCAGCAAATTTTTAGCAAAAAACCCCAAATTTTAACTAAATTCAGCCAAAATTCACTCAAACAAACCCCTTTCGAGTGTCTTTAAATGAAAACTTTTGCGGTGAATTTCGCTTAACCCAAATTTTCTTATCGCCTCAATGTGAGCCTTGCTAGCATAGCCTTTGTGCTTTGCAAAGTCGTATCTAGCGAGCTTTGAGCCGAATTTTTTGTCGTAATTTTCATCGTAGCCGCTCATCAAGGTGTCTCGGCTTACCTTTGCTAAAATGCTAGCCGCACCCACTTGCATCACCTTGCTGTCGGCTTTCACTAGGGTTTTTATACCGCTAACGCTGAAATTTACATTGCCATCATACAAAAATTCGCATTTTAGCCCTGCAAAATGGGCTTTTATGACGAGCAAAGCCGTCCGCAAGCACCAGCTAAGCCCTAAATCATCGATTTGAGTGGGCGAAAAGGCTAAAATGAGGTAGTTTGAGTTTGCCTTTATCTCTTTGAAAAGCTCGCCGCGCCTTTTTGGGATGAGTTCTTTGGAGTCTCTAATGCCCGCTATTTCGCGTTTTAAGAGGCAAGCGGCGACAAAAAGTTCGCCCGCCAAAGCCCCTCGCCCCGCTTCGTCTATGCCCACAACGCTTTTTATGTCGTAAATTTCGCTCATTTTTGCCCTGAATTTTTTGAAAAATTGTAGTGAAATTTGATGAATTTTACATAAGATATTTTCGCAAATTTCCGTTTTACCCTACTTTTAAATTTATCCCAAAAGTGCGATTTAAAGGCGTTTTGAGCGAAGTGGATAAATCGCTAGATACCAAAACAGCGGGAGGTTCATAAAGCCCACGAGTGCTTTAACCGAGTAATCCGCCACGCCCATAATCAGCGACTCTCCGAGCGTGCGAACGCCCCAAAATGCGATGGCGAAAAACACGAGAGTATCGATGAGCTGGGCGATGAGCGTGGAGCTAGCACTGCGAAGCCACCATATACGGGGCTTGGCGCGTTTGAGGGCGTAGAAAAGCGCGACATCAAGGGGCTGGGAGACGCAAAAGGCGGCGATGGAGGCGAGGGCGATTTGAGGCGTGGCTGAGAGGTATGAGGGGTAAAATGCGAGCAAAAGCCCAAGTGCTAGGGATTTGAGCGTTTCTTTTTTGCTGAATTTTTCGCACAAAATGTCGAGCAGCAAAAAGCTGAAAGGATAGGTCAAAGCCCCGAAAGTTAGGGGTGTGGAGAGAATTTGAAACTGCACGGTAAAATTTGCGGCTATTATGATAAAGCTTAACAAAAACGCCGAGAAAAATAGCATTTTTAGGGGCATTTTACGCGAAATTTGGGCTGAATTTGGGGGTTTGGGCGCGTTTTTAAGCATAAATCGCGCCTTTTTTATTCTGTATTTTTGACATTTTTAAAGCTATTTTAAGTGCGTTTTTGTAGGATTTTGTGGAGATTTTAACGCCCTTGTAAGCCTTATCAAAGGCGGTTCCGTGGTCGGGGCTTACTCGAATAATCGGTAAATTCAGGCTTACATTAACGCTTTCCTCGAAAAACAATGCTTTTAAGGGGGCTAATGCCAAATCGTGGCTCATAGCCACAAGGTGTTTGCAGTGTTTAAGCGCATTTTTGGTAAAGGCGGTGTCGGCTACAAGGGGATTTGGTAAGAAAAAATGCCTAAATTTCGCCGTTTTTTCAAGATTTTTGGCTAAATTTAAAAGCAAAATTTCATCATAAAGCAAATTTTCAAGCAAGGTTTCAGGCTCGATTTGATGGGCTTTTAAAAGGCTTTTTTGCTGGGCTTTTGGGGCGTTTTTAAAATTCAAAAAGGCATTGCAAATTTTTATAGCCTTGGAAATTTCGCATTCCTCCGCACCCCCTATCGTGCCAAAGTCGCTGGCGTGGGGGTTGAAGCTTAAAACGCCGATTTTTTTAAAGCTCGTTTGGGCGTGAAAATTCAGCAAAAACTCGCATAAATTTGGGGCTTTAATAAGCGCACTCACCTCGCTAAGCGCGATATGCTCGGTAAAAAGCCCCACAAAAAGTCTCTTGCAGCCTAGCATCATAAGGGCTTGGCACTCAAAAAAGGCACCAAGTGCCTGCGTGTGCCCCTTGTAAGCAAGTCCCGCCTCGCTCCACGCCTTTTTGTGGATGGGCAGGGTGATTAAAGCCTTTGCAAAGCCCATTTTTACAAACTCTACGGCAAATTTAAAACTAGCAAAGCTGTAAGCACCGCTTTTAGCGTCTATTTTACCGGGTAAAATGTCGAAATTTTGGCTAAATTCGCACTCTAAATTCGCACAAAATTTGAATTTTGGGCTGGATTTTGAATTTTTAGCAAATTTTAAGCCATTAAAATTTGAATTTCCCCCGCTAAAATGGGTTTTATCGGCGTTTTCAAACTCCACGCAGTGAAAATTTGGGGATTTTTTGAGTTTTAATTTTTTCAAAGCCTTATTTAGCAGGCTTTCGTGGATAAAATAATAAGGCTCACAGCGTTTTGAGACAAATTTATGGCTTAAAAGTGCTATTTCAAGCCCTATGCCGTTTATGTCGCCTATGCTGATGGCGATTTTAGGTTTATTTGGCATTGATGAGTGCCTTCATTTCGAGTATGGCGCGTTTTAAGCCCACGAAAATCGCCCTTGCTACTATGCTTTGCCCTATGTTTAGCTCGCAAATGGCTGGTATAGCAGCGATTGCGCTCACATTTTTGTAGTTTAGTCCGTGTCCGGCGGCGACTTTTAGCCCCAAATTCAGCCCCAAATTTGCTGAATTTTTTATATTTTCAAGCTCTTTTTCAAGCATTTTTTTAAGCTCAAAGCGCGGTAAATCAAGCTCTTTGATTTTATAAGTGGTTTTTGAAATGTTCGTGTAAAGGGCGTTGTGTAAATTCGCGTAAAGCCCCGTGTGAAGCTCCACAAAGTCAGCACCTAGTGCGGCAGCCGTGCGGATGTCCTTTTCATCGGGGTTTATGAAAAGTGAAACCTCTATACCTGCGTTTTTTAGGGTATTTATGGCGTTTTTAATTTTTGCGTTGCCCAAATTCAGTCCGCCCTCAGTGCTAAGTTCCTCGCGTTTCTCGGGCACTAGGGTTACGCGCTGGGGCAAAAGCCCACAGGCTAGGCTTATCATAGCCTCATCGCTGGCGCATTCTAAATTTATAGGGCATTTGCAGTGTTTTAGAAATGCTTTTAAGTCGTGTTCTTGGGCGTGGCGGCGGTCCTCTCTTATGTGAAGTGTGATTTGCTCGGCATTTTCTGCCACTATAAACGCTGCAAGTAAGGTATCTGGGTCATTTACTCGCCTTGCCTCGCGCAAAATGGCGATGTGGTCGATATTTACTCCCAAAAACATAGCTTTTTCCTTGTGAAAAAATTTTCTAAAATTATACTTGAAATTTGCCAAATTTTTGCCCGAAGTTCGCCGAATTT
>CAVJSG010000092.1:0-7935 GCA_963651895.1 Campylobacteraceae bacterium | reverse complement strand
TCATCCAAGTCCTTAACGCCCCTCAAACCCCACACGAGAAAGGGGATTTCATACTGCTCCTTGGGCGCAAACGCCATAGGGATGCCGTGCATATACGCGCCATTTTCGCCCAAACTCTCGCCGTGGTCGCTGGCATAAATCATCGCGCTTTCAAAGTCCGTAAGCGAAGCTAGCTGCTCGGTGATTTTATGTAGCAAAAAATCCGTGTAAAGTATGGTGTTATCATAAGCGTTTATCAGCTCATCCTGCGAACAGCCCTTTGGCTCGACACTCTTGCACGCAGGCGTGAATTTTTCAAACTCTGGCGGGTATTTTTTAAAATAAGTGGGTCCGTGGCTGGTGCTGGTGTGAAGGACTACTAGGACTTTGGGGGAGGGTGCGGCTTTGATTTCCTCAGCCAAGCCCGCCACCATCGCGCTTTCAAAGCCGTCATTTAAATTTGGATATTTTTGCGAAAGCTCATTATAACCCATAACGCTTGGCAAATGAAGCGGCGGCACGCCCCAATTTGAGCGCCGCCACAAAACGCTCACGCCGCTGCGCGAGAGGTAGTTTGGCAGGATTTCGTATAAATCGCCGCTGTCCTTGTGAGAGAGCATATTTTTGACCGAGGCTGTGGTGTAGGTGGTGCTGGATTTGGCGTAAAAGTGCCTTAAATTTGGCGTTTTGCTTAAAAGCGGATTTGTCTCGCGCGTATAGCCGTAAAGCGAGAAATTTTTAGCCCTTGCCGACTCGCCTATGACTAGCACGATGACGGCTTTTTTGCCATCTTTTATCTGCGCGTTTGGGAGTAAAATTTCTTTTTTGTTTTTCGCCCATTCGCCTTGGAAAAAACGGACTGAATTTATGGTGTAGGAGTAAGGCATCACTAGTGCCCCAAGCTGCTTTGAGTGCTTGTCAAACCAAAGCAAATTCTTAAAATTCAGCCCCGCTAGCATTAGCAGCATCAAAATAGTAAAGGCGCTGAATTTTAAAAGAGTTTTTCGCGCTGGCTTTTGCGCCTTTTGAGCTAGCACAAAGCACGCAGGCGCAATGCCTAGCGCGACTATCCACAGCATCATTTTAAAGGACAAAAACTCGCCAGCCTCGGCTAAATTTGTGTTGAAAAGGTTGCCCATCATCGTTTTGTCCAAAAACACGCCATAAGTTGCGACAAAATACACCGCCACTGAATTTGCAATGAAATTTAACACAAACCAAGCCTTGACAAGCCCAAAGGAAATAAGCCCAAGCAAAAGCGGCATAAGCAAGCTTATACCAAACAAAAACACCCCAAGCGAGATAAAAAGCACCAAGGCGCTTACAGAATCAAGGCTTAAATTCGAGCGGATAAATTCAAGCAAAGGAAAATGAAAAAACACCACCACGAGTGCGGACATAGCGAGCGTGAAAACTAGGGCTGAATTTACGACTTTAAAATACTTGCGCAAAATGAGAAAAAGGCAAACTAGGGCGCAAAATAGGGCTGGGTAAAAGATGAAGAGATTGTTTTTGCTTAAATTTTTCATCATCATTACCACGCCAAGTGTGCTCGCAAGGGCGAAAAAAAGCAAGCCAAAGCGAGAGTTTAGCCAAGCAAAAACGCGCGTTTTACTAGCCACAAGCACGCCAAAAAGCCCACAAAGACAGCCAAGCACCGCCCCAGCTAATACATCTAAGGGATAATGCGCCCCCACGCCCACGTGCGAAAGCCCCACAAGCAAGGCTAGCAAAACTATGCCAAAAGCCAAAAGCCCCTTGCGAGCACTTGGCACGAAGGCTAGAAAACAAATGCTAAGTATGGTAAAAATAGCAGCCGTGTGCCCTGAGGGCAGGCTGTTTGAGCCTTTGAGCGTTTCGCCTATGATGTTAAAGGCATCCTCGCCAAAGGCGCGTGCAGGGCGGGGCATAGCGTAGAGTGCTTTGAGATAGTGAGTGAGTGCTAGGCAGAGCAAAGAGCCTGCTGCTAGGGCTTCCCAGAGCTTTGGGGCGATGAGGGCAAAGCAGAGCAAAATGGCTAGCGAAACGCTCGCATCGCCTAGCTGGGTGAGATTGTGCGTGAGGGTGGGGGCGTTTGAAAAAAACGAATTTAGGGCTAGAAAAAGCCCTTTGTTTGCCTGCGCGTAGGCTTTTGGCTCACTTAGCCCAAAAAGGCTAAAAGCAGCGAACACCAAGGCGCAAATGCCTACTACTAGGGCGAAATGCCACAATTTGATTTTGATAAAATTGTCTTTTATTTGCTCATTCATTGCGAAATTATATAAGAATTTTATCAATGATTTTGCGGCTTTGAGGGCTAAAATTTGTCAAATTTGCGTTAATTTTGGCTGAAAATGCTAAATTACGCCTTGAAATTTATCGCTCGTTTTGCTTGCAAAGGCAAATTTTTGCATTTTGCGTGAATTTAATGGCAAGTTTTGTGTTTAAATGAGCTTTGATAAGACTTTTTCTAGCACATTTTGCGGGGTTAAGCCGATGAAGGTTTGGGTTTTTAAGCCCTGCTTGTCAAAAAGCACGATGACGGGCACGCCGTAAATCCCGCCCACTGCGCGTGCGAGAAATTCGCTTGCTTTTGGCTCGTAAAAAAGCGGGAAATTTATGTCGTGGCTAGTCGCGTAAAGCGTGGCGTCTGCTTTGTTTGCAGCCTCGTTTAAAACCACGAAAAAGTCAAATTCTTGCGCGTTTTTAAGCTCGTTTAAAACGCGCATTTGAGCCTTGCAAACGCCGCAGTTTTTGCCAAAAAACACAAGCGCAAAGGGCTTTTGCGAGCCAAAATGTAGCCGCTTTTCAAAGCCATTAAATTCAAATTTATAGGATTTTTCGCTGTTTAATGCGGCGAAATTTCGATTAAATTCGCAGCCGTTTAAAAAAAACGCGGCGAGAAAAATCAGGGCGAAATTTGTGAATTTTTTTGATAAATAAACGCAAAAATTTGCCAAATTTACAAAATGATTATCTTGTAAATAATTTGTTAAATTTTTATTAAAAAATTCACCCATTTTGCATCACTCCGTGCCGCAAAATCATCATTTTATCCGCCTGCTTGCCAAGCATTTCGTTGTGCGTGATGAGGACTATGGTTTTGCCCTCGTTTTTGAGCCCTCGCAGCAGTTCGAGGACGATTTTTTCGTTCGCCTCGTCCAAATTGCCCGTGGGCTCGTCCGCGAGCAAGAGTTCGGGGTCGTTGATGAGGGCGCGGGCTATGCAAAGTCGCTGCTGCTCGCCCCCACTTAGCTCGCTGGGTAGGTGCTTCAAGCGGTGTGCGAGCCCCACTTTTTCAAGCACGGCGCGCGCATCCTGCTCATCGACTGCGGAGTGGTAAAACTGCGCTAGCATCACATTTTCAAGGGCGTTGAGGTAGGGGATGAGGTGAAATTGCTGGAAAATCAGCCCGATTTTCTCGCGGCGGATGCGAATTTTCGCCGCCTCATCAAGCGTGCTAACGCTCACGCCGTCCAAAAAATACTCGCCGCTGCTTTGCTCGTCCATTAGCGAAAGTATGTTTAAAAGCGTGGATTTGCCGCTGCCTGAGGGTCCCATTATAGCGAGCCACTCGCCGCTTTGCACGGCGAAATTTATGTTTTGCAGGGCTTTAACCTCGCCGAAATTCTTGTTTAAGCCCTGAATTTTAATGATTTCTTTCATCACTCACCTTTCAAATTCTCGCAGACATTGATGTTTAGTGCCTTTTTGATGGGCAAAAACGCCGCAAAAAAGGCAAACACAAGGGATATTAGCACGCCAAACACCGCTGCTTTGGGGCGAAAATCCACCCCGGCGTTGAAAATCACCCAGCCAAAAACATTTGCTAATACATAGCCAAAAACCACTCCCAAAGCCGAAGCTATGAGGGCTAGCACGAGGCACTCGCACCCAAAAAGCCGCGCGATGTCGCCCCTGCCCCCCCCCAAAGCCAAATGCAGCGCGATTTCCTTTTTGCGCGAGAAAATGATGCTGCTAATCGTGGTATTTACGCTTGTGGAGGCGATTATGAGCACCACGAGGACGATTAGAAACATTAGGGCTTTGAGTTTATCTAATACCAAACCCTCGCTGAGAGATATCGATGAAATGGGCTTTGCGTTGATGTTTTCATCGCTGATGCGCGCCGCCACCGCACTTACCTCGTCAAAATCCCCATAAACTAGTGCCGCGGCGTAGTTTATGCCCTCTTGTCCGCTTAAATTTTGCACGATTTTTAGGGGTGCTAAAAAAAGCGTGTCAAATTCATCGTTGCTGCGCAAAATGCCTTTGATTTTTAGTTTTGCTTTGGTGTTTGAAAGCGTGGAATTTTGGGGGTTTGGGCTATTTTGAATTTGGACTTTGTGGTTTGAACTTTCGTTTAAATTCACGGAATTTTGTGAATTTTTATTTAAATTCACGCTGTTTTGTGAATTTTCGCCCAAATTTTCGTTTGAATTTGCCTGAATTTCAGCGTTTGAAACCCCGTAAATTTCAAACTCGCGCCCGATTAGAGACTTAAAGCTATCCTGCTTGTTTGCACTGATGATTTTCGTGGCTAAATCCCTGCCGATGAAGGCTGAATTCTCGTCAAAATCGCTGAGCGCAAAGCTACCCTCGATGACTTCCATAAAGGGCTTGGTGAGGCGCAAAGCCTCAAAATCCGTGCCTAGCACTAGCGTTTCAGCCCCATCCACGCTTAAAAACGCGTAGAGATAGGGCGTAACGCCCCTACCAAGCTCGCTTTTTATGCGCTCAAAATCTGCGTTTGAAATGCCCTCGTTATCTTTTGTTGATAATATATTTACATTTGCCCCGTAAGCTTTAAGCTCTTTTGAAAGCTTGGTGTCAATGTCAAAATAAATGTTTAAAAATGCCGAGCTGACAAGGGCTGCGATGAAAATCGCAAACACTATGACTAGCACCCTTTGATAGGAAAAAATCAGACTTTTAAAAAGCTGTCTCATTAAAAAACTATTTACCATAAAGCACCTGCACGGGAAGTAAATTTACTATGTCTTTGAGCGAAAACAAGCAGCCCAAAAGCACTATGGCAAGGGCAAAAGCTAGGGTTATGGGCAGTGCTAAAAGGCTCGCAGCTATGGTGTAGCCGAAAATGCTAAGCGCGATAAGCTCGCTAAGCCCTATGCCGCAGGCAAATCCAAGCACCGCGGCAAGCAACGCCACTAGCAAATTTTCGCTCGCAAAAATCACATAAATTTGAAAAGCGTTCGCACCAAGCACCTTTAAAAGCCCGATTTCTTTCTTTCGCGCGTGAATTTCGCTACTCATAAGGCTAGCGATGGCGATGCTCGCAACCACAAGGCAGATAAGGGCAGTCAGCCCCATCAGGCTTTGAATTTTGCTGATAATTAGGCTCTCAGCATCAGTAATAGCCGTCTGAGGCTTGGCGCTTGCGCCCTTGAAGTCCTCTTCGATTTGATAAGCTATGGAATTTGCATACGCCGAGCAATACCACTTGTCGAATTCTAGCTGATTTAGGGCACTCGTGTCGCGCCTAGCCCGTAAAGATAAGTCGTCCTCGGGTATGGTGAGGGCTGAAACCTCTGCGTGGGCGAATACGCCGGGTTTTTTAAGCATTTTTTGGGCTAAATTTAGGCTCATAAAAATCTTATTTGCGTTTTTGCCCGCATTATGCAAAATGCCTACTACGCGAAGCTCACTGCCATTTAGAGTGATAATGTCGCCTATTTTTAGGGCATTTTTGCTAGCAAATTCAGCCCCAAGCATTATATTTTGGGCATCCCCATCCCTTACCCACTCCCCATCCACGCGCAAAAGGGGATAAAGCGTTTTTATGCCCGTGCTAAACCCCTCTTCATCGGCTATGGCGATTTCCTTGTCAAAATAAGTGCCTAAAATAAGCACTTCTTGTGAATTTTTTTCGTTTTTAGCTTGAATTTGTGGGGTTTGGGCGATTTTTTCGCCGCTAGTTTGTGAATTTTCAGCATTTTTCGCATTTTGCGTGGCGTTAGTTTGTGAATTTTGCACGCCTTGCGGCACACTCATCTCCGCCTTGCCCTCCAAAAAAGGCGCAAAGGCGGTTATGTTGTTTCGCCAAAAAATTTCTTTGATTTTATGCAAATTATTTTCATCTAAATAGCTCTTATTTTTAAGAGGCTCGTAAATTTTGCCCCCCACCTCAACGCTTAAATTCGAGCCTTTGGGCAGCACGAGTATGTTAGAACCATAGCTGCGTAGCTGTTTGCCCACTTCGTTGCCTATGCCAAGCGTGATATTTAGCATAGCGCACAATAAAAGTGTGGCTAGAAAGCAGGTGAGAAACGCCAATGATTTTTGAATTTTATTCTTAAAAATCGAGTTTTTTATCATAGCCCAAAGCATTTTAAAAGCCCCTTTTTATCATAATCTTGCGTGAATTTTTGCTTTTAAAGTCCCATTTTAACGCATTTAAAATCATCAAAACTCCTCTCCATAGCCTTGCGCCCTGAATTTCGCACTTAAATTGCCCTCCGCGTAGCGTTCAGGCTCGCTCACAAAGGCGTCATAGCTTTCTTTCGTGGCGAAATAATAAGTAAAACCCTTGTAAAGATAGGAAAATTCAGCCTTTGAGTTGAGGAAACTCGCCTTTGACACGGGGTCGCTTACCATCACTTCTTTAATCTCTGTGAAAAAATTCGTCCCATATATGACATCTTCGAGCTTTATGGTGATTTTTGCCCCGTCAAAGGCGTATTTTAGGGGTATGGGGTTGCAGCCACCCTCTTTACCCACGCTCAGCAAAAAGATGCGCACATTGCAAGCCACGCAGATAAGCTCCCCGCCGCGCTTTACATAGCCCATATCCCCGCAAATCATACACGCGTCAAACACAGCCACAGGCGAGTCCCTGTCCTCTCGCTTGTTGAGTAAAAAAAAGCGCACCACCTTGCCCTCGCTCGTTACATAGGCGAAGCGGTGCAAGGCGTTGTCGCGTAGCAACTCTATGTCAAAGACGAAAAGTCCGTTGCTATCAGGGCGCACCTCTGTCGCAGGCTCGATTTGTAGGGGCTTGGAGGCGATTAGGTTAAAGTGCAAGATGACGCCAAGTGCGATGAGGCAGCTAATAAAGCAGGATGCGAAATAGGCTCTGATTTGGCTGTTTTTCGCCTCGCTTTTGCGAAACTCTATGTCGAACAAATGTCGTTTTTCTAACACTTTGCCGCGCCCCTTTAAACACAAAAAGCCTAAAATTAGGGCAAGTGCTAGGTATAAATACCGCGCAAAGTCCGCGTAGGCTTGACTTTGAGCGATGAAATTTAAAATCGCCCCATTTGCCGTGTCTTTGATGAAATTTTCCCTCAAAGCCACGAGTAAAATGCTTGATAATGCCCTATTTAGCTCGCATATAAGCACTACAAAGAGTGCAAAAAGGCTAAATTTAGGGCTTTTTGCATAGGCAAAACGCAAGCAAACAAAGAAAACTAGGCACAAAATGAGGGCTAAAAGTATGAAAGCCACTGAAATCACGGCTTGGCTGTCAAGTAGGGTGCTTGTAAATATGGGAAAATCTTGGCTCAGCACCAAGTAGCGCACCGCAAAGGCAAAGCTAGCAAGGCTTACGAAGGCTAATCTTACTAGCAAAAGCTCATTTTTAAGGCAAGCTAGCACAAAAAGCCCCACGAAAGAGCCTATAAATAGGAAGTTTGTATAGAAATTTAGCTCATTTGTGCGCAGCGAATTTGCGGCTATGAAAAAAGCAAAATAGCCAAACAAAAAGCCCACAAACACGGCACTCACAAGCTGCTTAAAGCCCTTAAAACGCGCACTAGCAAGGCTTAGCCCAAAGACAAGCGGCAAGAAACTTACAAAAAAATGGATAAAATAGATGCTCAATTTAAACTCTTTCTCAAAATCAACACCTTTTTGATAAGGGCTCAAAAGCCCCAAAAACGCCTAAAATTTGACATTTTATTAAATTTTTTGCCAAATTCACAAACGAGCAAATTTTAGCAAATTTTTGATAACGATTTG
>CAVJSG010000091.1:2764-8162 GCA_963651895.1 Campylobacteraceae bacterium | reverse complement strand
GTAGTGTTATTTAGCACTTTGGTGCTGAATTTGGCGTTTTTGACAGGCTGTGATAGCAGCTTTGGCGGTAGGCTTGCCTATGCTAGTGGGCGTTTGCTTGGCTACATTATAGCGATAACCTTATTTGCAGTCTTGGTTTATGGGCTTATGGGGCTTTTCGCAAAGAATTTATCCAAAAAGGCTCGCTGGGGCTGGGCTTTTGGCGTGGCTACCATTGCCGTGCTTTTCTTGTCTGCGCTTGGGCAGAGTGTTAGGGGGTAGGCTATGAAAAAATTCAAGCTAATCGCCCTATTTTTGCTACTTCATTCAGCCTTATGCGCGGCGAGTATGTGTAGCAGTAGGGATTTTGTGAATTCCTTTAAAGATGGCGTTTTAAGAAGTGGGGCAAATGGGTATTGTCAAGGCAATACTTTTTATATTGTCTCACAGGTTTATAGCCAAAGCGATTTTGAGGCGTTGCCTCAAAATTTACGCAATTCGTCTAATCTGTTTGCGAGTGTTTGTTCGCTTTTTGATGAGACTTTGCGTATGGTAAATTCCCTAAACAATACGAATTTAAGGGGCAATCTCGTTTATGTTTTTGAATACGGCGGACAAAAAATTCAATACTCTTGTCAGTGAAAGAAAGGATTAAAAATGAAAAAGCTAGTTTTAGCAACGCTCATTTTATGGGCTAGTGGGCTTTATGCCTTTGACAATCTAGCCGAGTTAGATGCTTTTGACAGCATTATGAAGGACAAGCAAACCTTACAAAAGGCAAAAAGCCTTTGTATGCAGGATAAGCTGTGGCTAGGGGCGAAAGACAATGAGGCACATTTTGCAGAGGCGTGTTATGTCGTAGCAAGTGTAAATTTAATGCAAAATAGCCTTATAGGTAGCGATGATATAGAGTTGAGGGAGGATTTGGATTTGATGAAAAAGGCTTGTGCGATAACCCTTATAAAAAATGATGGTTGTATGGGCTTTATGGCTATGGCTAATATGGCTAATATGTTGAAAGAAAAATTGAATTTAAGTGATGATTATGTGGATGAAAGCCTTAAAGAACGGGGTTTGAAGTATTTGAGTGGGGCTTGCGAGAAAGAGTATAGCATTTTTAAGGGTAAGGCGAAAAACAAAAAGTCGATAAATGGCTTTTATAATGGGAACACTTGCCACTCTCTTGTAGTGGCGTATCTAGGTGGCATAGGCACTTCAAAGGATGAGGCAAAGGCTGATTTTTATACAAAAAGAAGCGATGAAATAAGGGGTGCAAAATGAAAAAGGGCGTGAATTTGCTTTTGGCTATATTTATCTTTGTGGGCTGCGGGACTGATATAGAAAAGCTAGCAAAGGATGATAGCATAAGGGGCGAGGCAAAGGAAAATTTAAGGCTTTGCGAAAAGGAAAAGGATTTTAAGGCGTGTTATCTCTTGGCTAGGGCTTATAGTGAAGGGCGAATGGCAAAGCAAAGTGATGAAAAAGCCCTTTTGTATTTTGAAAAATCCTGCAAACTAAGAAACGAGGCTTACAGCAAACTTGCTATGCCAAGTTTGGATAAAATAGAGGATTTGCGAGTAAAATTTGGCATAAATTCTTGTGAAATGGCAGCACATAGCAAGACTTTGCAATCTGGCTTTAAAAAATGGAGTGAATTTTTAAGAAGTGAAAAGGCAATGGAAATAGTGCCTTTTTTTGAACAATCGTGCCTAAGCGAATATGCTTCTTGTTTTATGAGTGCTGAATATCATCTTATTAAAGGCAACTACGAAAAGGCAAAGGAATTTGGCTTATACTCTTGTTTGAGGGGCGAAAGCGAATACAAAAACGGCTGCGAGTATTACAGCGAGAATGTTTTAAAGAAAAAGCCGTATTTTAGGGACTAAATTTTGTTGTTGTGGGCTACACGGGCGGCGAATTTGTGGTTTTGGTGTAGGTTTTAAGGGCGTTGCGAAAAGTGGGGCGGAGTGTCATTGCGAGCAAAAATGAGCGTTAGCGAATTTTTGCGTGGCAATCCACACTCTGCCTGCTGTTAGACTTTGCTATTTTTAAGAAAGGCGTGAATTTAAAAAGCGTTTCTAAAAATGGTAAATTTAACAGCTTTTTAGATAATGGATTGCCACGCCTTGACTTCGTCAAGGCTCGCAATGACGGATTATTTGCAATTTTCGCAAACCCCAAAAATGTGCCGAATTCATAAATTTACACACCACGCCCACAAATTTAAGCGTGCCGCAAACCCCCAAAAAACCCTACTTTAAACTAATCAACTCCAAAGGATTTATGTGAAATTTTTCCTGCGTAACCTCGAAAGTCAAGTCGTTTTTCACGCGCCCCAAAACCTCGCCTTTTTTCACGCGTTTGCCCACTTTTATGTTTGGTGAAATTTGATTTAAATGCGCGTAAATCGTGTGAATGCCCCCGCTGTGCTCGATGATGACGACTTTTTGCAGCAAATTTGTCTGCTTTGCAAAGACGATTTTGCCATCAAAGACGCTTTTTACGCGCGCGTCAGGGCTTTTGGAGCGCAAAATCACATTTTCGTTGAAAATTTTTATATTGTAAATGGGGTCCGTGAAGTTGCCAAAGCGTTGTTTGACGCTGAAATTTTCAAGCGGGGCGATGGTTTTTTTGCCCGTGTATCTTTTCACAAGAGAGCCCGTGTAGCTCGAACCCACTTGCTTGACATTTGTTTGAGATGTCTTTGTGGCGGGCTTTTGGGGCTTGTCCTTGCCGACTATATTAAGCTCGGCTAGGGTTTTGCGCAGCTCGTCCTGCTGCCTTTGCAAATCCTCTAACTTTTTTGTGTAAATGGCGCGGTCGGTTTTTTGGCGGTTTATCTCATCAAGCTGCGATTTTTTAAGGCTTTCAAGCTTGGCAAGCTGGGCGTTGTATTTTTTTAAATTTGTGTTTAATTCGTTGATTTTGCCCTGTTTTTCATCGATAAGGGCTGAATTTTTTTTGTAATCTTGCGAAAGTTTATAAAATTCATCCTTCAAAACGCCGTTTAGCGAGCCTAAAATCTCGCCTGCCACAAAGCTCTCATCGCTCTCTGCGTAGCCACTTGGCAGGCTTATATCATAAGCAAAGTCCTGTGCTATAAGGCTTACAAAGCGGTTTTGCATAGCGTCTCTGTCTTTTAGCAGGCTTTCATTCTGTGCGCTGAGGCTTTGAAGCTCTTGCCTGTGGGACTTTACGCCCTTTTCTAGCCTTGCGGTTTCGTTCGTGGCATTTGCGATTTGCGAGGCGAGTTTTGCGAGGTTTTTCTCGCTATTTTTTATGTCAGCGGCTAAATCCTCTAATTTTTTGTTAAGCTGCTTTGAAATTCGCTCGTTTTCTTGGAGATTTTTGGCTTTTTCGCTGCGCTCATCGCCTAAAAATAGGCTCGCGCACACAAGCAAGGCAAAAAAAACCCTCATCTTTTCACCTTAAACATAACTGAATTCACGCAGAGCAAAGAAATGATAAGAGTTATTACAAAAATCACGCCCAAATGCAGGAAAAAATTCATCTGCGGCAGGGCGACTCCGGCGAATTCTAGGCTTTTTTGCACGAAATTCAGCGAGAAAATTTGCGTGAAAAAGACGAGCAAAATCGCAAAGGCGATGAGGCAGTCCAAAACCACGATTTTATAGAGCATAAAGGCGCGAAACCAAAAGGGAGCGCCGAAAAGACAGAGGATTTGCACGCGCTCGGTATGCTCAAAGAGCCAAATTTTCATTTGTTTGAGGAAAAGCACGAAACTTAAAAGTAAAATTACAAGCAAAAAGAACCAAAACGCGAATTTTACGAGGTTTAAAAGGGTGTAAATTTGGTCAAAGGTTTTCAAAAACACCTCGACTTTGCTCACCCCATCCATCTTTGCGAGCTTTGATTTTATGGCGTTTAGCTCGCTTTGGCTTGGAAAATGCGTGAGTTTTATGGTGTAGAATTTTGGCAGGGTTTTTTCAAGCTGGGCGAGGTTGTTTGCGGAGATGTTGTCCTTTAATCTTTCGATAAATTCGCGCGTCTCAATGCGTGAGAGCGAGCTAAGGCTTGGCACTTGGGCTTTTACGCTAGTTTCGCTTAACTCATTTTTACTCGCCACTATGATGCTATAATTTTCATTCAAAAGCCCTTCATAATGGCGCACGGTTTGATTTATGATGAGCAAAAATTCAAAGGCAAACATCATAAAAAGCAGCGGCAGTATGAGTGAAAGGTGAATTTTCAGGGTTTTCATAGGGCTGCCTTGTAAGATTTTCTCGCGCAAAGTGCCATAATTTCGCCACTTTGCCCTTTAAATTTGGCAAAAAATGCCCAAAATTCAGCCCTTTTGCCCCAAAAATTCAACTTTTTAGTAAGAAATCTCATTCATCTGCCCATTTTCAATGTTAAAACGCCGATAATCAAGGCGCAAATTCGTAGGAATCTTATGCGTAACCACCACCACGCAGGTGTTTAAAATCTCGCGCGCCGATTTTAGCAGCGTCCAAATGATATCCGAGGAATACTCGTCCAAATTTCCCGTGGGCTCATCGCAAAGTAGCAGCTTTGGATTGTGTGCTAACGCCCTTGCCACCGCCACTCGCTGCTGCTCGCCGCCTGAAAGCTGCTCGGGCATATAGCCCGCCTTAAAATGCAGCTCGATGTGCTTTAAAAGCTTGTGGGCTTGGTTCTCGCACACCCTTTTGGAAAAGCCCTTTATCATCAGCGGCAGCATAATGTTTTTTTTGATATTATACTCTTTGATGAGCTTGTAGTCTTGAAAAATAATGCCGATTTGTTGCCGAAGCGCGAGCAGCTTGGTGTTTGAGAGGTTAAAAAGTGAGCTGCCGCACACTTCTAGCTTGCCTGCGCGCGGTTCAAGCTCTCCATAAAAACTCTTTAAAAGCGTGGATTTACCGCTGCCGCTCTTGCCCGTGATAAAGACGAAATCATCGCTTGTGAGGGTGAAATTCGCGCCGCTGATGATGAATTTGTGGTATTCATCGTGCTCATCATAGCCTAGTGATAGGTTTTGCGCCCTTACCAAAACAGAATTTTCCGCCATCTCGCCCCCCAAAATCGCCGAATTTTACTTTAAAATGTCAAATCATCGACTAACTAGCCTAAAATTTCGCAAAATTTGTTTAAAGCCTTGAAATTTTCTTTCGTAAAAAAGGGCGGTTTGAATAGAAATTTGCTTTTTTTGTTTAACAATAAATAGCTGTGTTCGGGCTTGTCAAATGCCCCAAAGCTGAGCTTTAAGAGCAAATTTTGCTCATCTATAAAATACAAATTTTCAAAGCGTAAGAAAAAATCCTCACCCCTAAAATGCTGATGGGAGAAATTTGCGTAAATTTTGGCGAGTTTTTGGGGCGAAAAATTTAAATTTTTGTTTAAAAATTCTAAATTTTCGTTGAAAAGGGTTGAATTTTCATTACAAACAGCTGAATTT
>CAVJSG010000091.1:0-2754 GCA_963651895.1 Campylobacteraceae bacterium | reverse complement strand
TTTTTAGGCGTTGAATTTTCGTTTAAAATGTTTGAATTTTCGTGGCTTGAATTTTCACATTTTGGGGCTGAATTTTCGCTAGAAATTTGAGAATTTTTGCCAAAATTATCAAGGCAAAGTTGAGAATTTTCATCAACTTTATCAAAACACACCCACAAATCAAAAATGTCCTTGTTTTGCTTTTTCCATCTTGTTTCGTATTTACTTGAAATGCCCAAATTTTCGTTTTTTGCGAGGGTAATTTTAGCGTTTTTTAGGGCGGAAAAAATTTCCTTGCTGTATTCAAAGTATTCTTTGCTATCCGTGCGAAGCTCGAATTTCCCGTCCTTTGTAAGCACTCTTTCGCATTGTGCGGCAAAATCTTTACTGACAACGCGCCGTGAAATTTGCTTGCCCCAAGGCACGGGAAAATGCAAAAAGATTTTGCTTAAAGCCCCATTTTCTAGGACTTTTAAAAGCAGTCTCGCATCGCATTTTATTAAAAGAACATTGTTTAAGCCATCTTTTAAGGCTAGCTTTGCTACCTGCTCGATAGCGGGGCTATAAATTTCCACGCCAAGCATTAAAATTTGGGGGTTTTCTCTTGCTTGGTGTAGCAAATGCCGCCCCGAACCAAAGCCTATCTCCAAAAAAACCCCCGCGAAGTCCTTAAATTTAGCGCTCAAAGCGTGAATATCCCTTTGAATATAAGGATTTTGGGCTATTAGCCGCGTGCCTTTTAGCGCAAAAGCCTCACTGACAATACTTTCGCAAAACTCATCCCTAAATACAAGCAAGGCTTTTTGCAAAATGCCTATCTGCTCGGGCCTGGAATGCTTTTCACCCTTGACAACAAACTCATTTTTAGTATTTTGCGAGATTTGCAGGAAAAAGGCGTTTTGCTCGTAAGTGGTGTAAAGTAGCCTTGTGCCGCCGTTTGCGCCAAGCCATTTAAAGCAAACGCCCTGTTTTTCAAAGGGCAGGGTAAGTTCTTTCACGCGCAGGCATTTAAAATTTGGCATTTTTTACTTCTCTTTTATGCGTAAGTGCTTAAATTTAGGCATTTATCACTTCTTTGAAAGCGTAGCAGCTTATAAATTCAGCATTACCTACCCAAATTCACCCTATCCGAGGGCTCGGACTCCAAGTCGTTGCCATCCACGGCGATAACCTCGTAGCTGTATTTTTGCCCCGCAACCGCCGAGCCATCCTTGTATTTGAGCGACTTAATCTCCCTAAACACCATATCTCCGCTGCCTCCGTAGCGTTTGACTATGTATTTTACGGCTCTTGCGTCATTGTTTTTCCATTCAAGCTCCACGCCCGCTTCTGAAAAGAACGCGTTAGTGATTTGTGGGGCTTTTGGCGCCTCCAAAGTCTTGCCAAGCACGGCGGTTTCTTGCAATTCGCTCTCCAAGCCGTCCGTATCCACGGCGCTTACTTTGTAGTAGCGAGTTTCGTCCGCCTCGTTAATGATATGCTCGTATTTGTTGCCCCTTACCTTTGCTAAAAGCGTGAAGGGTAGGAACTTTGAGCGGCTCTCATACACCTTGTAGTGCGAAAAATCCTTTATCTCACGCTTTTCCCACGACACAACTATCTTTCTAGCAGTCTTTGTCGTGGCGCTAAGATACTCAACCCTCGGCGGCAGCGCCTTTGTCGTGGCACTCAGCACCTCGCTAGGCTTGGATAGCACGCCGTCAAAGGTTTTCGCGCTCACGCGGTAGCGAAAAAGCTGATTTGGCTTCAAGTCATCGTCTATGTATTCGGCGCTGAGGCGGTTTTTCACCTCCGCAAGCACCTTAAATTCGCCATTCTCTTTCGCACGCTCAATCACATAGGCATTCACGCGCACATCAGGGTGCGGACGCCAAATGAGTTTGATTTTGTGCGCCAATCCCTTGATACTTTGCACGAAAGGCAGCCCCGCCACTCTCTCAGCCGTGCGAGCCTCGATGGTTGCGCCCTTTGCCGAGATATAACCCGCGTCATTGTAAGTTTTCATCGTGTAAAAATACTTGGTGCTAGGCTGCAAGCCCCTATCCACAAAGTGCGTTTGGTATTTGTCCTCGATGGTTGCGATATGCTTCATCTCGGGCTCGCCGTCCGCGCCGCGATAAAGGTAAAAGCCCTTTATATCGTGCTGTGCCTGACTTTCCCACTCGAAAGCAATGCTCGTCATATCGCTGATGGTTTGCACGCTCTCAATGCGTGGCAAATGCTCGCTCTCGCGCAGCTCTTTTTGGGCATTTACGAGGCTGCAAGCACTAAGAAACAGCGCTAAAAAGGCGCTTGATATAAGTCGCTGAAAGTTTTTCATCTAGTTCCTCCCTGTCGAAGTGGTTTAAAATTTGTTTAAAATCCTCAAAAAGCGGCGCTTTTACAAGCATTTCCTCGCCTGTTTTGGGATGCCTAAAATACAGCAAATAAGCGTGCAACATCACGCGGGCGTGGCTTTTGCCCTTATAGCCATAGAGCGTATCGCCTAAAATATGGCGGTTCAAACTCTCCAAATGCACGCGAATTTGGTGCGTGCGCCCCGTGAAAAGCTTGGCAGCTATTAAATTTATGTTTAGAATTTTATTTAAATTTTGTTTTAAATTTTTGGTTGAATTTGAAATTTTGCTTGAATTTTTTTCTAAATTTTCGCCCAAATTCGTCCCCAAATTTTCACTCAAATTTTCATTTAAATTCGGGCGTGAATTTTCGCTTAAATTTACACTAGAATTCGTCATTGCGAGATTTTGCGTAGCAAAATCGTGGCAATCTATAACG
>CAVJSG010000090.1:0-8204 GCA_963651895.1 Campylobacteraceae bacterium | reverse complement strand
AAATTCAGCCTCCCAAAAAATTTGGAACGCTTTTTGCTAACATATCAATACCCACTAAATTTTAGGGGCAGACAAAAAAGGACAAAGCAAAAAAAGCAAAACAAAAAAAGGCGAAATTTAAGAAAAAAATTTAAAGCCGAAAAACAAAAAAACAAACAAAGGCAGAGTAGATGCAAAATGGGTATTATCAAGCCACAGGCGGTATGGTTACGCAGTTTAACCGCCTCGAAGTCATCACAAACAACCTCGCAAATGTCAATACCAGCGGCTTTAAACGCGATGAGGTGGTCATCGGCGACTTCAAACGCGTTTTTCGCGAGGTGCAAGACATTTTGCCAATAGACAATCACACCCGCGCGGCTTCGAGGTTCGCAAATTCGAGCATTGACAGGGTGCCACAAGTGAGTCAAACCTTTACGCATTTTGGCACGGGGGTTATAAAAACCACTGAAAACCCGCTAGATTTGGCTATGGTGCGAGACGACACTTTTTATCTAGTTCGCACAAAAGACGGCGAGATAAGGCTTACGAAAGACGGCAATTTTCAGCTAAACGAGGACGGCGTGCTTGTCAATAAACAAGGCTATCAAGTGCTTAGCAGTGCTTACTTTGACAGCCCCGAAGCAGACGCCATCCTCATCCCCGAGGGCACAACCTACATAAATGTCGATAGAGACGGCAACATCCAAGCGGACAACAACCCCATCGCCCGCCTTTTCATCGCCCAAGTCGATGACATAAGATGGCTGCAAAAGGACGGGGACAACACCTACCGCGTGGATAATCTCACTAGAATTCGCGATTTGGACAATTCAAATTCCGTTCGGCAGGGCTTTTCGCAGCTTTCAAATGTCAATCCTGTCGTGGAGATGACCTCCCTCATCGAAACGCACAGGCTTGTGGAAATGTATCAAAAAGTGATGAACACGCATATGGATGATATGAACCAAGAGGCGATAAACAAGCTCGCCAGCACTAACGCATAAAGGATAAACGATGATTCGCTCACTACACACCGCAGCCACAGGTATGATAGCCCAGCAAAAGCAGGTTGATACCGTGTCAAATAACATTTCAAATGTCAATACCGTAGGCTTTAAGAAGTCTCGCGTGGAGTTCGCGGACTTATTTTACCAAGTGATGAAGTATGCGGGCACCTCGACTTCCGCTACCACACTGCACCCCACAGGCATCGAGGTAGGCTTGGGCGTGCGCCCCACAGCGGTTACAAAGATATTTGACGAGGGTTCTTACAAATACACAAGCACGGATAACTTCGATGTAGCCATTCGCGGCAAGGGCTTTTTTCAAATTCAAATGCCAGATGGCACCACAGCTTACACGAGAAACGGCGAATTTACCAAGGATAGCGAGGGAAACATAGTCAATGCTGACGGCTACTACCTGCTGCCGCAAATCACCATCCCAGAGGGCACGGTCGCCATTAGCATAGCATATGACGGCACCGTTAGCGTGCAGCTAGCAGGCGAAACAAACGAAACGCAAATCGGGCAAATCGAGCTTGTGAATTTCATAAACCCCGCAGGACTTCACTCTTTTGGCGATAATCTTTTCCTAGAAACAGGCGCTAGCGGAGCACCTGTGGCAGGCATCGCCGGCGAGGACGGGCTTGGCGACATTCGCCACGGCTTTGTGGAAACGAGCAATGTGCAGCTTGTGGAGGAAATGACGGACTTAATCACCGGACAACGCGCCTACGAAGCAGGCTCAAAGGCTATCACAACGAGCGATGATATGCTTTCTATCGTAAATCAGTTGAAACGATAAAGTTTGATTTTGGCGTGAATTTTTGCGGCTTTTGGGTTGAATTTAGTGTGAATTTTTGGGGTTTTTGGCAAAATTTAGTAAAAAATTCACGGAATTTGCTGAAAAATTCACGCTTTCGTCATTGCGAGCGAGCGCAACTGCGCGAAGCGTGGCAATCCATATTTGGAAAAGCTGTGGCATTTGCCATTTTTAATAGAAAATGCAAAAAAATTCACGGCAAATGTTGCTGTGTAGTCATTGCGAGACTTTAAAAACGCCAAAATAATCCACTTAAATTCAAACAACAACCTCTCCCAAAAATCCCCCACGCGTGTTGATTTTTAACGACAAAATAATATAATGTCAAATTTTAAAGGACGACTATGGATACTTTGGACGAGCTTTTGGACACAAATCCGCGCGAGAAATTTTTGCAAGTGCTGCAAAATGGGGCTGCGAGCGCGGTTGAGGGGGCGCTTGAAAAGCTGCTGCGCGAGCACATAGCCCTGCGCGAGTTAATGCTGCTAAAAAGCGTGCTGGGGCAGGAATATCTTAGCGAATATGGCGATATAGACGAGCAAATTTCGCTTTTTTGCGTGGAAAATGAGGGCTTAATCGAGGAAAGGTTAAACGACTATTTCATCGGGCTTACGGCGGAAATTTTGGGCGCGGAGGGTTGAATTTGTCATTGCGAGCAAATCTGCAAGGATTTGCGTGGTGTAGCCATTACGCGCTCAGGTCGTGTTTTTAGGGCGTTTCTTAATTTAAAAAGCACTTCAAAAATGGTAAAATCCACAGCTTTTTAAAGTGTGGATTGCCACGCTTCGCGCAGTTGCGCTCGCTCGCAATGACGGCTTGAAAAAATACAAATTTTAGGCTAAAATTTAGCGCGAAAAGATTAAAAAAGCCGAATTTCAAAGGCAAAAAGGGCGCAAGGTGCGGTATTTATGGGCTTTGATAATGTTTAGTCTGCTTGCAAATGCGGCGGAGCCGACATTTGAGCACACTTATGAGCTGTGGCTTGAAAAGGACGAGCGCGCGAGTGTTGAGATTGTCGAGCTTGGGCGCGAGGATGAAAAGCAAAATTTCGATTTTTACTGGACACTTTTTGACACGAACAAAATCGTCATCCACACGAAGTTTCGCCGCTTTCCTAGACAATTTGTCCTTTCGATGCGCCGCAACCTCAACTGGCTCACGCAAACGCTCATCCCCGACTGGACGAACCCCCACCTAGACAGGGCGCGGCTCATCATCGAGTTTAGCGACTTCGACAGGGGCGAAGCGAAGTTCAAAATCTACATCGAGGACAAGGATTCGCGACTGAATGTCGCCTTTTTAGACCCTAACCAAACGCCCTTGCGCCCGCCCTTTGCGCCGCAACGCAACAAAATCGTGCCGGGCATCATCTTTGGCGTGGAACGCAACGACTCGCTGGGCAAGGCACCGAGTTTAGAGCGGCAGCTGGGCTTGCCCGAACGCCGAAATGACGGCAACACAAGCAGATAAGGACGAAAATGCAAGAGATTGATAGTATTATTCAAGGCTTTGTTGATGAACTCGACTATGAGCCTATTCGAGCTATGTTTGCAAATGTGAAACAGGGCAAAAGACTGCGCTCAAAGCTCATTTTAGCCATCGCCCAAGGCGTTTTGGGCGAGAATTTGGCGGAAAATTCAGTGAATTTGGGCGAAAATTCACGCAAAAATGCTGAAAATTCACAAATTTCAAGCGAAAATTCACGCTCCGCCGCCACGAAAAACGACAGCCGCGCAACGCCCAAAAATTCGCAAATTTCAACCCCAAAAACCGAGCAGAATTCTAAAATTTGTGAATTTTCAAGCGAAAATTCAGCGCAAACTTTGGAAAATTCGCAAATTTCGCAAAAAAATTCACATCAAAACGCTGAAAATTCGCAAATTTCAAGCAAAAATTCACAAAATTCGCAAGAAAGTTCCCTAAAAAACCAAATCCTAAAACTCTGCGCGATAGTGGAGTTTATACATTTGGCGAGCCTTTTACACGATGACATTATCGATGAAGCGCAACTTCGCAGGGGGGCAAGGTCCATAAACGCCGAATTTGGCGCGAAAAACGCCCTTATGCTTGGCGACATACTCTATTCTTACGCGTTTTGCGAGCTTAGCCGCTTTCCAAAGTTCGTAGCTTACACGCTTTCACGCGCTGTGGCACGCTTGGCAAAAGGCGAGCTAATGGATATAGAGCTTTCAAAGGCTTTCAACGCCGATGAGAGCGCGTATTTAGCGATGATAGAGCTTAAAACTGCCGCACTCATCGAGGCTAGCGCGAGTTGCGCGGCGCATTTAGTGGGGCTTGATGAGCAAAAATTCGCCGAATATGGCAGAAATTTGGGGCTTGCCTTTCAAATCATCGATGACATTTTGGACATTAAAAGTGATGAAAAAACGCTCGGCAAGCCCGCACTCAGCGACTTTAAAGAGGGCAAATGCACCCTTTGCTACATAGCTTTGTTTAGGGAATTAAATTATAATGACAGGCAAATTTTGCAAAATTTATTTAAAAAAGAGTTAAATTCAGCCCAAAAATCGTGGCTTGAAGGCAAATTTAGCGAGCATAAAATCATAGAAAAATCCTTGCAAAGTGCGAGAGAGTGCGGCTTGCGAGCCATAAAAGCCGTTGAAAGCGTGAAAAATAGGGCGTTAGAGGACATAGTGCGCAAGATGATAGATAGGGAATTTTGATGAATTATTTTTGCGTGAGTTTCACTCACAAAAACACCGGCATAGCCCTACGCGAGCGGCTCAGCGTGGATGATAGCAAGCGCAAAGAGCTGCTACGCCTCATAAATGCCAACGCCTATATCGCCCAAAGCCTGATGATAAGCACTTGCAACAGGGTTGAGGTTTTCGCACTTACCGAAAATTTAGAGGGCATCAGCGAGTATGTCATCTCTTGCATCGCCGTGCTGTGCGAGGTTGATAAGGAAATTTTGCTCCAACAAGCCGACATTTTCGAGGATAGCGGCGCGATTCATCACCTTTTCTCCGTAGCCAGCTCGCTTGACAGCCTCGTCATCGGCGAAACGCAAATCGCCGGGCAGCTTAAAGACGCCTTGGATTTTGCCCTAAAACACGGCTTTTGCGGCGAAAATTTAAGCCGCGCGGTGCATTTTGCCTTCAAATGCGCGGCAAAAATCCGCAACGAAACGCAAATCTCCAAAAATCCCATCTCTGTGGCATCCGTGGCGGTTGCCAAAGCCAAAGAACTCGTAAATTTGGGCGGCAAGGAAGTCGTAGTCATCGGCGCGGGCGAAATGAGCGAGCTTGCGGCGAAACATTTGCTCGCAAACGGCGCAAAAATCATCATTTTAAATCGCAGCATAGAAAGGGCGCGCGAGCTGTGCGAGAGCTTGGGAGAGGGCGCAAGGTGCGATGAATTCGCCAAACTCACGCATTATTTGAATAATTACGAGATTTTTTTCTCGGCGACAAACGCCAAAACCGCCATCATAAGCGATGAAATGCTTGCCAAGCGTGAATTTACGCGCTATTTTTTCGACATAGCCGTCCCGCGCGACATTGATTTGAGCGAAAGTGCGCTCGTGCGGGTCTTTGCGGTGGATGATTTGAGCGAAATAGTGCAAAAAAACCTAGCCCTAAGAGAGCATCAAGCCCAAATCGCCTACTCCATAGTCTCTGCGATGACTAGCGACTTTTTCAAATACCTACACGACCTTGCTTTGACGCCCATCATAAAGGCTTTACGCTTGCAGGCTAAGCATTGCGCGGAGGTGGAGCTCGCCAAGGCACTGAAAAAAGGCTATTTAAAGCACAGCGACAAGGATGAGGCGCGAAAGCTCATACACCAAGTCTTTAAGGCATTTTTGCACACTCCAACGCTGAATTTAAAGCACTTGCAAAGTGAGCAAAGCGAGGAAATAACGAATGCAATGAGGTTTGTTTTTAATTTGCAAGATGAAAGCCTTGAAAATACGGAATTTGATTTTAGTGAAAATGAAACAAACGCTGAAAATTCAGCTTTAAATTTAAATAATGGCACGAAAAATTCACAAAATTCAGCCTTAAATAGTGAATTTTTTAGTAAAAATACCGAAAATTCAGCCTTAAATTCACAAAATGGCGAGCAAATCGCTAAAAATTCAGCCCAAAATCAAAAAATTCACAGCCCAAACCCCCAAAACTCCACACCAAAGGACACAAATGAGATTTAGCAAACTCTACGCCCCAAGCCTTAAAGAGCCTCCAAAGGACGCCGTGCTGCCTAGCCACATACTTTTGCTGCGTGCGGGCTTTATCCAGCAGTGCGGTAGCGGGCTTTACAACTTCTTACCCCTTGGAAAAATGGTATTTGACAAGATTTATGAGGTGATAAAGGACGAAATGAACGCCGCCGGAGCCTTGCAAACTTCACTAAGCTTCGTAACCCCAGCGACTTTGTGGCGCGAAAGTGGGCGCTACAACGCTTATGGCAAGGAATTGCTGCGTTTTAGGGACAGAAAGGACAACGAATTCGTCCTTGGTGCGACTCACGAGGAGGCTATGCTAAACGCGGTTGCCGGCAAAATCACGAGCTACAAGCACTTGCCACTGCATTTGTATCAAATCGGGCTGAAATTCAGGGACGAGGCGCGCCCGCGTTTTGGGCTGCTGCGTTGCCGCGAGTTTGTGATGAAGGACGGATACAGCTTTCACGCGGATGAAAGCGACTTGCAGCGTGAATTTGAGCTGATGTTTGACACTTACAGCAAGATTTTCACGCGCTTGGGGCTGAATTTTCGCGCTGTGGAGGCTGATAGCGGGGCGATAGGGGGCAGCGGAAGCAAGGAATTTATGGTGCTTGCACAAAATGGCGAGGACGACATAGTAATCTGCGAGGATTGCGACTACGCCGCAAACGCCGAGGTGGCAAGGCGTGCAAAGCGCACGAGCGTGAGCGAACGCCCACAGGCAAATATGCAGAGCAAATTCCACACGCCAAATGTAAAGACTATTAGGGACTTGGCGGAGTTTTTTAAGGTTGATGAATTTTACACGATTAAGGCGGTTGTGAAAAAAGCCATTTACGAAAAGGGCGAGAAAATAGTGGTTTTCTTTGTGCGCGGCTGCGATGAACTCCAAGAAACAAAGGCTTTGAATGCTTGTGGGGCTTTGGAAATAGCCGATGCTACGCAAGCTGAGCTTGATAAAGTGGGCTTGAAAGCAGGATTTATAGGCTTTATAGGGCTTGAAGGCGTGGAATTTTTCGTGGATAACGAGCTTCGCGGCGAAAAAAATATGCTTTTGGGCGCAAACGAGGCGGATTATCATTTCATCGGCGTTAGCGTGGTGAATTTAAACGAAAACCGCTACAAAGACTTGGTTGCGGTGCGCGAAAATGATAGCTGTGCGTGCTGTGGTGGGCGTTTGCGTTTTAGCAAGGGCATAGAGGTGGGGCATATCTTTAAGCTCGGACAAAAATACTCCAAGCCCCTAAATGCCACATTTTTGGACGAAAACGGCAAGGCGCAGCACTTTTTTATGGGGTGTTATGGCATCGGCGTGAGCCGCCTTGTCGCAGTCGCGGTAGAATCGAGCTTTGACGAAAAGGGCATAGTGTGGAGCAAGGCACTCTCGCCCTTTGCGCTAGATATAATCATCTCAAACACCAAAGACACCGCCGCTTGCGAGTTCGCCGAGCAAATTTACGCCGCGTTAAAAGCTAAAAATGTCGCCGTTTTGCTTGATGATAGGGATGAGCGCTTTGGCGTGAAAATCAACGACTTCGAGCTAATGGGCTTTTGCTACGCTTTAATCATCGGCAAGGGGCTAGAAAAGGGCGAAGTCGAGCTTGTAGAGCGAAAAAGCCTTGAAAAAAGGGCGTTAGCGGCGAGCGAAGCACTCGCAGAGCTTGAAAGGGTGCTTTTATGAGCTATTTTAAACTCTCTATCGCCCCATTTATCGTGCTTGAAGTGATTATCAGCGTGGCTTTTGTCGTGGGCTTTGGTTTTCTTAATTTTGTATTATTTTTATTTGCGAGTGCGATTTTGGGCGCAGCACTGCTGGGGCTGTTTTGGAAAAATATGCTCGTCTTTAAAATTTCTACCCCCCTTGAAATGCTAAAAAACTTCGCCTTTGTCATCGCGGGCTTTTTGCTAGCAATGCCCGGCGTTTTAAGCTCTATTTGCGGGCTTTGCGTGCTGGTTTTTGGGATAGTTTTTGGCTTTAAGGGTGGTAAAAATTCGGCGAATTTTGGCGAAAATTCAGCAAATTTCAACCCAAATTCACAAAATTTCAGCGAAAATTCCGTGAATTTTAGCCAAAATTCACGCTCAAACGGCGAAATCATCGATGTTGAAATCATAGAGACAAAAAAGGACTAAAATGCAAAAACTCATCATCGCCACGAGAAAATCCGCCCTAGCCCTTTGGCAGAGCGAGTTTGTGAGAGCACAACTG
>CAVJSG010000089.1:4212-8389 GCA_963651895.1 Campylobacteraceae bacterium | reverse complement strand
CCTTGACATTGTCTCCCCTTTAAGTTAAAAAATTTAAACAATTATATAAAAAATTCATTACAAAGCGTAAATGGTTTAGAAAATGTTATATAAAAGTTATGCCCTCATTATAAAATCACGCCCACAAACCAAAAAGGAGGTTCGTATGAATGATTTTAGTCGTGGCGTGTGCCATAAATCCAAAGGCTTTGTTAAATTTAGTCTAGCTGCTGCCTTGCTTTTTGCCGCCTCAAATACCGCAAATGCTGCGCCAAATTTCGCGCCGCTAGCAGCCGCGTCTCAAATTCCGCCTCACGCGAGTTTTAATCCGCCGCCCTTTGTTATGTTTGGCAGCGTCCTTACGACTCGCCCTGAAAATCAATTTGACGGCAGTGCCCTTATGCGCTCAAAAGAACACAGCGTGGCAAACGAGCTTCACAACGCAAACACGCCGTTTCACTTTACCGGCGGGCTTTATGGCACGACAGGTTATGGGGCAGCGCTTGCTAAATTCCGCACGAGTGAAATTTATGGCACGCTAGCTGGCTTTTACACCTACGCTGGCGACTACAAAGACGGCGGCGGCTATAAAATCGGCGAGCGCACCAACAACGCCTTTGGCTACAAGCGCGTAAGCGGACAAGCTATGCTAGGCTGGACGCCAAACCCTGATAACGAGCTTCGCGCAACCTTTGCTTATGATAATTTGCTTGATGATAGGCAGCCGCATAGCTTGGGGATGGATATTCTCCGCACGACTCGTTACTTTGGGCGCGCCGATTATCGCTTGGGGCAGGCGGATGGCTCAAACACGCTTCGTGCGTGGGCGCAACTCATCGACATTTCAAGGCGTGGGGATAATAACTCCTTGCGAAATGGCGCTGGGGCGACACTTCGCATAGATAGGCATTTTATCAATGCAGGGGCAAAATACGACATTGATTTTGCCGAGGCTTATCACAGCCAAACAAGCCTTACCTACGCTTCTGATGATAAAAATGTAAGGACTTTCGCCCCTACGGGTGCGCAAAGTGCGTGGGTGGTGCCGCGTGCTGTGGTGCGTGAGTTGCAGCTGGCGCAGACTTTCTCGTGGCAGTTTGCCCCTGCGCATAAATTCAGCCTTGGGGCAGAATACGCTTATAATTTTAGCAGGGCGCGCGAGACAAAGGCTTTGCTAAACGGCACAAGTTTGCGTGATACTTTTTATGCAAATTACGGGCAGTGGATGAATGATAAGGATGAAAATCACGGCATAAGCGCGGCGATGCGCTTTGAATTTACGCCAAATTCACGCCAAAATTTAGCGCTGGACTTGCAAAGCATAGAACTCATCGGCGATGTGGATCAGCGATATAGCAGCGTGGGAAACCCCTTTCTTAAAAAATCGCGCCACAACCGCGCTAGGTTGGAATTTGGCGTTGGCAGCGAGGGCTTTGGCGGATATTTAAAGCCGCAAGCTACGGCAAATGATGAAAATTCAGCAGATGAAATAAGCTTTTGGGGCATTCGCGTTAGCGGTTCGTTTTTAGCCGACATAGCAAACGACTTTTTTGCCTATACCTACGATGGTAGTAAGCAAACCACACGCAACGCCGATGTGCAGTTTTATATCGCAAGGCTAGGCATAGAGGCGAATTTATGGGGCGGGCTAGGCTTTCGCGCAAGTGGCTGGTATAACTACGCCCAAGACAGCACAAACAATCAACCCCTCTATCAAATCCGCCCACTCGAAGCTCAATTCGCCCTTGATTATGAAATGGATGTGGGCTTTGGCAAGTGGAATGTAGGCACAAGCTGGCGCGTGGCGGCTAAACAAACCCGCCGCAGCAATTTTGCGCTTGATTCTGAAAAAGCTGGCTTTGCAGTAGCCGACCTTTACGCCACAATAGCGTGGAATAAAATGCTAGCCCTTAAATTCGGCGTGGATAATGTTTTTGACAAAGAGTATAGCGAATATATCAGCGCATCTCACGTGGATGCCCTTACCACGCCAAGCTATGTCAATGCACCCGGGCGAACCTTTTATGTAACGCTGAGTGGGAGTTTTTGAATTTCGCGCTTAAAAGCGCAAGAAATTTAAGCGTGAATTTAAGGCTAAATTCACGCTTTTTGTGTAATGATTTCAAAACCGCGTTGCTTATGTTATAAAAAAGTTATACCGCTTTTTTATAATACAAGCCTAACCAAATCTTAATAAGGAGGTTCATTATGAACGAGCAACGAAGTTGTGATTTGAAGTCAAATCACCAAACCAAACGCCTTTTATCAGGCGTTAGCAAACTCGCTTCAAGTGCTATGCTAGCAAGTGCTTTACTTGTCGGCTTGCCACAAATCGCCCTTGCCATAGGCGGTCCAAGCGGTCCGCACCAAACCTACAAGGCACAAGGCAAAATCGGCGAAGTAGTCGTTAATCCCTACGGATTAGCCCCGCTTACAGCTGTGATTAAAAACGGCGGTTACGAACTTCGCAACGCCAAGGTTACAGTAGCAGGCAAAAAGGGCGGAGTAAGCATTAGCTACACCCTAGCGGACAAGCATTTGCGAACCCACGCGGGAATCCCTGTCTTTGGGCTTTATGCAGGGTATAAAAACTCTGTATCTGTCGAGTATGACAGGATTTTCAGCGGCAAAAGTGAGCGTGTAAAGGAAACTTACAGCATTTACACAGCCCCACTTTACGGACAATCCGCAGGTGAAGGAAACGGCGTGTTTTTCAGCAAAATCGAAGCAAAAAAAGTCGATTCTGCCTTTAAAGATAGGCTTTACTTCGTCAATAACATAGGCTCTGACAAAAAAGGTGTCAAAGTCGTGTGGAACAACCCCGCAGGCGGTGCTTTGGAGTGGAACTACGAGCCACAAAACTTCATCATCGACACCAAGGGCGAAATTCGTTGGTATATGTTGCCCGACCCCATTTATCAAATGAATTCCATTTATAATGCGGGCGTTATGATGGGCTTTCGACAAAACGATGACGGGGCTTTGTCTTGGGGCTTTGGACAAAGGTATGTCAAATACGACATTTTAGGGCGTGAAATCTTTAATCGCCGCTTGCCTGAGTCCTACAACGACTTTTCGCACTATATGTTCCACGCCACAGCTGGCAAGTCAAAGGGGCATTACTTCTTGCGTGTGGCAAGCTCTAACTACAAACGCCCTGATGGCAAAAATGTCCGCACAGTGCGAGATGTCATAGTCGAAGTCGATGAAAGCGGCAACGCCGTAGATGAATGGCGACTTTTTGAGATTTTAGACCCTTACCGCGAAAATGTCATCAAGGTTCTCGACCAAGGTGCTGTGTGCCTTAACATTGACGCAAGTCAAGCAGGACACACTTTAAGCGATGAGGAACTTGCCAAGCTAGACGCTAGCGATAAATTCGGCGACATAGTAGGCACTGGTGCAGGGCGCAACTGGGCTCACGTAAATAGCGTTTATTATGACGCAGAAGATGATTCTATCATCATCTCATCTCGCCATCAAAGTGCTATGATAAAAATCGGGCGTGATAAAAAAGTCAAATGGATAGTCGGCGCACACAAGGGCTGGAAAGACAAATTCAAAGGCGCGTTGCTTCAACCTGTGGATAGCAAAGGCAACAAAATCAACTGCGATGACGAGCAAAGCAAATGCCCCGGATACAGCAACAAAAACGGCGGCTTTGACTGGACTTGGACTCAACACACAGCCTTTAAAATCGACAGCAAGTCAAAGGGCGACATACTCTACTTGTCAGCCTTTGACAACGGCGACTCTCGCGGTATGGAGCAGCCAACTTTCCCCACAGATAAATACTCTCGTGCTGTCATTTACAAAATCGACCAAAAAAAGATGACCATCGAGCAAATTTGGGAGTATGGCAAGAACCGCGGCAACGCGTGGTATTCGCCCATTACTTGCATAACCGAGTTTTTCCCTGACACAAACTCCGTGCTTGTGTATAGTGCGACTGCGGGGATGAGCTTTAACATCTCCACAGGGCAGCCCTCAGGCGCGCCAAAGCCTTTCATCAACGAATTCAAGTGGAATCCAAAGTCCAAAGCCCCTGAGAAGGACCCCGCAGTGGAGATTCAAATCTTTGACTCTATGGGCTATCAGGCTTTTCCCTTTGATGTGAAAAAGGCGTTTAGCAAGTGATTTAAAGTCGTGGCTTTGAATTTGCGGTTTTAAATTCACAAAACGGGCTTGGGCTTTTAGC
>CAVJSG010000089.1:0-4202 GCA_963651895.1 Campylobacteraceae bacterium | reverse complement strand
GCCTTGTGAAAACCTAGCTTTTAGCCCCGCCCATTTTTTATGGCTGAAATTTGGGGGTTTTTGTAAATTTTTGACTGAAATTTGTGAATTTTTGTGAATTTTTTAAAAAATGCCGAAATTTTAATGATTTTAGCAAATTTTCGCCGAAAATTTGTCGTTGCAAGTGGGTTTTTAAGCGGTGCGAAAAGTGCGAAAATTCGTCATTGCGAGCGGGTTTTGCGTTTTGTGCGACTTAAAACCCCCTCACAAAATGGCGTTTCGCAGCCTTGCATTCATAAAATTTTTCGGCGCTTTAAAAAAGCCTAAATTTCACTCCCAAACGCCCACGCCCTCTTTTTTACTCTCGGCGATGACATCGATATAAGGCTCGCCGTCCTCAAGCCACAGCCATTCCTTGACATTGCGCGTTATCGCCTCGTTTTTCACAGCCTCGACAACCGTGAAAATGCCTATACGCGACAAGTCCTTCTCATCGCCCTTGCCGGCATAGGTGTATTTGTCAAGCTTGCTCAAATCAGCCTCTTTGGCTATCTCGTCAAGATAGGCGTAAAGCTCGTCAAGCTTATACTTGCCCTCGCGCAAAATCTTTTCCTCGTCCAAGACGATTCTCACGCCCCTTACAGCCATTTTTGACCCCTTTGAATTTCTTAAATTTGGCGAATTTTCGCCCCAAAGCGTAAATTTTTCGTAAATTTTTCGCAATTTTATCCAAAATTTACGCGATTTACTCCGCCCAAAACGACTTTTACCCTGTCAAATCATCAAAATACCTACTCAGCCCCTCGCCATTTTTTGTAGAGTTTATGCTCGATGCCCAGCAAATCTAGCCATTTGCCCACGATGAAGCCTTGCAAATCCCCTAAATTTCGTGCCCCAAAATAGCTCGCATACACGGGCGGGGCGATGATGACGCCCATTTTGGAGAGTTTCGCCATTTGTTTGAGCGCGAGCGTGGAAAAGGGCATTTCGCGCACGCCTAAAACTAGCGTTTTGCGCTCTTTTAACGCCACCGCCGCGGCTCGCAAGATGAGCGTGTCGGCAAAGCCTGCTTTGATTTTCGCCAAGGTGCTTGTGGAACAAGGCGCGATGATGGTTTTATCAATGCCAAATGAGCCGCTTGAAACCGCGGCGGCTAGGTTATTATTGTCAAAAAAATGCGCTTTTTTAAGGGCGAATTTTTTTTGGCAAAAATTTAGAATTTCATCGCTTGGGGGCGGAATTTGGGCTGAATTTTTGGAATTTGGGGCTGAAATTTGTGAATTTTGGGTTGAATTTGCGTAATTTAGATTTAAATTTGGAAAATTTTTTGAATTTTGGTTTGAATTTTGTAAATTTTTCGCCTTTGAAATGCTTGTTTTATTTAAATTTATGGATTGCCACGCTTCGACTTCGTCTCGCTCGCAATGACGCGCCGCCGCCGAATTTTCGCCATTTGAGGCTAAATTCTCCGCCCAAAAGCTGATTTTCGCCCCCTCGCTTAAAATGGCGTAAATTTCATCGTTTTTTTGCGCGCATTTTTCAAGCGCGCCAAGCAAGCAAAAGCCCAGCTCTACGCCGCTTGTCCCACTTATGCCCACTAGAATTTTCACTTCAAACTCACTTGATTTTTATCGATGATGACGGCTTGCAGCACCTTGCCGTCCTTGGTTTTAACCTTTATCGTGTCGCCCTTGTTGCCAGCCTCGATGGCAGCGACTTCCACGCTCATCTTAACCTCGCCGTCCCCTAGCACCGCCATCATCTGCGCGTTTGCCTTGACGAGGTGATTTGCCTTAAACATATTTTGTTTCAAAATGCTGTGCTTTCGCACCGCCGTGCGTGCTATGAGGTCTGCTGCGCCCTCTTTTTCCAAAGCCCACAGCGGCACCTTGTCAAAATCGTAGAAAACTATGCTGTAATCGGTGCTAGCAAGCACCTCCCCCCTTTGCAAATCCCTATTTGCTCGCAAAACCTCGACTTTTGCCTTTATAAAATAGCGAAAAAACACATTTTTTTGAGTGTTTTCGGGCGTCTTAAAAACCGCGCGCACATAGCCGCTAGCCTTGACAAAACGGGCATCGCCAAGCTTTATGAACTCATAAGCGGCGAAGTTTTTAGGCAGGGTGCCTGTTTGAAGTTCGACATTGCGGATGATGATTTTGGGGTTTTGCGCCCTAAATTCCTGCGCTAGGGCGGCTTTTACCAAGTCAAAATTTGCTTGGGTTAGAATTTTTTTTGAATTTGCGGGGTTTTGGCTTAAATTTGGGGTTTTTGAATTTGAAATTATTGCCGAATTTAAGGGCGTTAAATTTGAAGTTGTTGTTGAATTTACTTGGGCTGAATTTGAATTTTTGGCTGAGTTTGTAGAATTTCGCTCAAATTTTTCTAAATTCACAGACAAATTCGCCTCGCCAAAGGCGTTCGCCAAAAACAAAAAAAAGCATAGAAAAATCTTTCTCATCACGCCAAAACCTCGCCTAATGATACTCAATTTTCCTTAATACCTTTAAATTCGCACAAAAATTCAGCCACGCCCCTAAAAAGTCGGCATCACATTTCCGCCATATTTTTTAAGTATGAATTCGCGCACCTCGTTCGAGCGCAAAACCTCATCTATCGCCCTTGTTTTCGCACTTTGCGCATCCTCTGGACGCACCACAAAAACCACAGCATAAGGGCTGTTTTTGCCCTCCAAAAACACCGCATCTTTCGTGGGATTTAGCCCGTAATCCAGCACATAGTTCGCGTTGATGACGGCTATATCGACATCATCAAGCGAGCGGGGCAGCTGGGCGGCTTCAAGTTCCTTGAATTTGAGCTTTTTTGGGTTTTTGGCTATGTCGGCTGGGGTTTTGAAATCATCCGTGCGCCTAAATTCCGCGAGCCCTGCGTTTTCAAGCAGCTCAAAAGCCCTGTCTTCGTTGCTCGGGTCGTTTGGCACACTCACCAAAGCCCCATTTTTCAGCGCGTCAAGGCTCTTTATCTTTTTGGAGTAAATCGCCATAGGAATGATAGCCACGCTGTTTATCGCCACGAGTTTCGTGCCCTTGCTGTCGTTGTAGGCGGCAAGGTAGGGCTTGTGCTGAAAGAAATTCGCATCCAAAGTCCCATCACTTAGGGCTGCGTTAGGGATGGCATAGTCGTTAAACTCGATGATTTCGAGCTTGTAGCCCTTTTTAGCAAACAAAGGCTTGGTGAATTCAAGTATCTCGCCAAATGGCACGGGCGTAGCCCCTATTTTAAGGGCTTGCTCTGCCATTAGGCTAGAAAATGCCAGCAAAAGTGCCAGCGTTACGGTTTTTACTTTCATCACACTGCCTTAAAACGCCGGCACCACCGCGCCTTGATACTTTTCCTCGATGAAAGCCTTTACCTTTTCGCTTTGCAAAGCCTTCACAAGTGCCTTTATCTTGGCGTTTTCCTCGTTGCCAGCCTTGACAACTAGCACATTGACATAGGGGCTGCTCTTATCCTCAATGACAAGGGCATCCTTTGTAGGGTTAAGCCCCGCAGCCATTGCGAAATTTGAATTTATCACGGCATAGTCCGTATCCTCCAAGGCTCGCGGCAGCTGAGCGGCTTCAAGCTCCTTAAACACGAGGTTTTTGGGGTTGTTTGTGATGTCTAGCGGCGTTTTTAGCGCGCCATCCTTAAAGCTCACCACGCTAGTTTTAGCGATGATGTCAAGGGCGCGAGACTCATTTGTAGGGTCGTTTGGCACGGCTATGCTCGCTCCATCGTTGATGCTAGCGAAGTTTGCGTGCTTTCGCGAATACACCCCCATAGGCTCCAAATGCACCCCAGCCACGCGCACCAGCTTCGTGCCCTTGTTTTTGTTGAATTCATCGAGGTAGGGGATGTGCTGAAAGAAGTTCGCGTCTATCTCGCCGCTGTCGGTGGCGAGGTTTGGCTGCACATAGTCGTTGAACTCTTTGATGACTAGCTCAAAGCCCGCAGCTGCGAGGTCTGCCTTGACAAACTCCAAGATTTCAGCGTGTGGGACGGGCGTGGCGCCGACTGTGATTTTGCTGTCCTTTGTGTCGCTGCACGCAACAAAACTCAAAAGCCCAAATGCTAGGGCGATGCGAAGTAGTTTTTGCATAGTTTTCCTTTTGGATAAAATAAGTGTGAATTATACAATGTTTTTGTTAAAATTTGGCTTAAAATTTAAAGAAATTTGTAAATTTTTAGAAATTTTGTGAATTTCGCCTAAAATTTGCCAA
>CAVJSG010000088.1:5418-8431 GCA_963651895.1 Campylobacteraceae bacterium | reverse complement strand
GCTGGGTGTATTGCGAGCCAAAGTCCAAAACCAAAATGCAATCTTTTTTCATTTTCTGCCTTTTTTGAGTGAATTTTCTTAAAATTTGCTGAATTTTTGCCTTAAAATTTGCTATTTTGCGTGAATTTTACTGAAAAATCATTAAAAAATTTGGCTTTTTTAAAAAGTGTTGAAAATTTAGGTAGTTTATCGTTGAGAGGTTTTGTATCTATAATTTGCAACACCTCGCAATGAGACTTATTTGTGTTTTTTGTGTCTTGCAATGACAAATTATTTGGTAAGTTTTGGGTTATTCATAATGCAACAGCCAGTGATATTCGCAATTTGCCCTTAAATAAAAAAACCACTACCAAACAAAAATCACCCCAAAACCTTACACCAAAACCCCTCACCCATAATACACATAAGCCGGTTTGGGGTGCAACTTTTCTTTGACTACTTCGCCGTTTTTGTAGGTGATTTCTTTGATTAACCTGCCGCGAGAGTCGAATTTTTGGCACAGCCCGTTGAGTTCGCCGTTTTTAAAACGCGCTTTAAGCTGCAAGCAGCCGTTGTCGTGCCAAAAGCGGTAAATGCCGTGGATTTGCCCCTTTGCGTTGTAGGGGATTTCCTCTTTTATCATATCGTTTTTGTGGTAGCGTTTTTTGATGCGCACCACGCCCGAGGGCTGCGTGTCCTCGGATGAAAGTATGTAAAACATTACAAGCACTGTAATGGTAAGCAATATGTAATGCATCCTTTACCCCTTCTTTTCATCCTCTGAAATGCTAAACACAGGCAAACTCCACTCGTAATGAATGGCTAAAAGCCGCAGCCCCACGCCAAGAGTTAGCGTGATGAGCGTGGCGAAAAGCTCGCCAAAGCCCGCAAATACGATTAAGCCATAATACAAAGCCCCCGCTATCATCGCAACGCCCGCGTAAATTTCCTTTTGAAACACAAGCGGAATGCGAGCGCACAAAATGTCGCGCAAAATTCCGCCAAAAACGCCCGTTATCACGGCTGCGCTCACGGCTATGATAAAGCCCAAGTCCTTGTCTATGGCGACTATGGCGCCTAAGATGCTAAAAACTACCAAGCCTACGGCGTCTAGGGTTAAAAAAACGCTTTCGTGATTTAAAACAACCTTTGGAATTTGAGTCGTAAAAAGGGCGCAAAGGCAGATGAGCACGACATACTCGGGGTGTGCGACCCAAGTGAGCGGATAGTGTTCAAGCAGCATATCTCGTATCGAGCCGCCGCCGATAGCGGTAACAAGGGCGATGAAAATCACGCCGAACAAGTCCATTTTGTGCCTTCCTGCTGCGATAGCCCCCGTCATACCTTCTGAGGAAATCCCCACTATGTAGAGTATGGTTAAGAGCATTTTCGTCCTTTATGGTGCCCAAGGTCGGAATCGAACCGACACGGAGTTGCCTCCACTAGATTTTGAGTCTAGCGCGTCTACCAGTTCCACCACTTGGGCTCGTCAAAGCCCATTTTCGTGGGCATAGACTACACAGCAAAAAGCGTTCCAAAAATTTTTTTGGAGCTTTGGGGCTTTTTGGAATGGGTTTTTTGTCGCTGTTTTTTTGCTTTTTTTTGTTTTTTTACTTTTTTATTTTTGAAATTTGGTGTTGAAAATTTTGTAAAAATGTTAAATTTCTTTGCCAAATTTGATAAATTTACTTATTAAATTTGTTTGCTAAATTTTGAATGTGGGAATTTTAGCAGAAATTTGGTAAAAATTTGGGTGAGTTTGGGAAAACTTACGCATTATTTGCGAATTTAACACCGAAATTCAAGGATTTCTTAAAACAAAGGCGAAAATTCACGCTTTTTTGCGCCAAAATTCACAAATTTATGCTTAAAAGCGTGAATTTTCCGTTAAATTTAAATTCAAGGCGCAGTATTTTTGATGAGAAATTGATTTGGGCGGACGAAGGCTAAACTAACAGCGGCAGCGGTTTGCCGAGCCCGCACAAAGCAATTTATCGCAAAAAGACGAGCCAAGCCGAATTTAAAAAACTCCAAATTCAAACCTAAATTTCAAAGATTTTTCTCACTAACCCCACGCCTGTGGCGATGATGGAAAAACTATACACGCACAGCAGCGCGAGCCTGTGGGATGAGAGTTTGAGCGTTTCCATTATTTTTATGCCGATACTTACGCCGATGATGGCGCCGATGCCGATATTTACGCCATTTAGTATTATTTGTGGGCTGCTGATGCCTGCGTTAAAAAACGAAATGCTGCCCGAAATGCTCGCAAAAACGATGAAAAACAGCGACATACGGCTGATTTGCTTGGTGTCATAGCCCAGAAAGTAGCCTAAAATCGGCGCTAGAAGCAAGCCACCGCCTATGCCAAGCGAAATGGCAAAAACCCCCGTGAGCGCGCCAGCCCCCACGAGAACGAGGCGTTTTTTGAGCGCGTTTTGCTCGCTCGCGCCTTGCGGGTTTTTCACGCCAAAGAAAAATTTAAAAAACATTATCACGCTAACGCCCAAAAATACGGCGGTTAAGGCGATATCCGAAACATTTTTCACCACCACTGCACTCAAACTCGCCCCCAAAAGCCCGCCAAGCCCCACTAATGCGCCCTCTCGCGGGTCGAGCTTGCCCTTTTTATAGTTCAGCCACGAGCCAAAAACGCTCGCAAAAATCATCTGCATCACGCTCATCGCCACGGCTTCGCGCGCATCCATCGAAAACGCCACCGACACGGGCACCACTATCATCCCGCCGCCGATGCCAAAAAGCCCAGAACTAATGCCCGTGATGATGCCCAAAAGCACGAAGGGAAGGTGCTTTGCGAGCATTTCGGCTGTGAGGTAGTTTGAAAGAAATTCGTTTGCAAAAGTGCTAACGCTGCTAAAAAAACCGCTGAGATTGCCTAAAAAATCGCCGCCGAGAAAGTCCATTTTTCTTGCCTTTTTGTGAATTTTGGGGTAAATTTAGCCTTAAAAAATGCTTAAAATTTGGGGCAAATTTAGCTTTTTTAAACCACATTAAATTTAAGGCAAATTTAGTG
>CAVJSG010000088.1:0-5408 GCA_963651895.1 Campylobacteraceae bacterium | reverse complement strand
ATTCAGCTGAATTTGGGCTGAATTTTGTTTGAATTTAACCCAAAATTCAGCATTTTAAAACAAAAATGCAAATTTTTAGCTAAATTTCAGCGTTTTTGCAAAAGTCAAAGCCTAAAATTTAGCCAAATTTCAACGCGCAAAGTCAAAATTTAGCCGAATTTTACGCTATTTATCGCGCAAATTTAGCTCACTGACAAGCTTGGCAAAACGCGCGTAGTCCTTGCGTTTAAGGTAAGCTAGCAGCCTTTTTCTTTGTCCTACAAGCTTTAAAAGCCCAAGCCGTGAGGAAAAATCCTTGCTGTAAGTTTTAAGATGCTCGGTAAGCTCCGCTATGCGCGCGCTCAGCAAGGCAACTTGCACCTCAGTAGAGCCCGTGTCGCCCTTATTTCTAGCGAATTTCGCAACTATCGCAGCCTTTTTAGCCGAATCCAAAGCCATTTGAGACCTCCTGATTGGTATGAAATAAAAGGGGCATTATAGCAAAAATTTTAAATTTTGAGTGGGTTTGTGAGGGAAATTTGCAAAAATTTTTTAAATTTTGCGCGGATTTGTGGGCGAAATTTACAAAAAATGCTGAATTTTTTGCAAATTTCGCCATACTCCGCGCCTAAAATGCAAATTTAAAACCCAAATTCACGCCAAAATGCCAAATTTACGCCAAATTCACGGCTTTTTGATGAGAAAGCGTATCGTAGGTCCGTCTTGTTCGATACTTAACACCTCAAAGCCGCGATTTTTCGCATCGTGGGGGATGGAGTTGATGCTTTGCGGGCAGTCGCACAGCACTTCAAGCACCTCGCCGCTTTTAAGGCGCGGCAGCACATCGACCGTGGCGATGGCGGGGTAGGGGCAGGCTTCGCCCTGCAAATTTAAGCTATAAGTGATTTTCATCTTTTTTTCCTTTCTTGTTTTGCGGCGAATTCTTGCGGACGCTTTTTAGGGAGACGCTTGCAAGGCTGCGCCTTGCGCCGCTTGCTTCGCGGACTTCGCGTGGATGAACTTTAATGTTCTATCCGCACTCGTCCGCTCGCACAACCCCAAAAATCGTCTCGCAATAATCCGCCTTGTCAAATGCCTCTTAAAACGCGCGTTGCGCGTTTGCTTGAAAATTCACGCATTTTTCGCAAATTCCGTGAATTTTCACGCAAATTCAATCCAAAATTCACGCGCTCCCAGCCAAAGCCCTTTTCTCAAAAAACCTTTTTTTGAAATAAAAGCCTAAAAATAGGCAAAAACTAAACATCGCCAAAGTAATGAAAAGCCCGCCAAGTGGTGTGAATTCCTGCAAAAGCTGCACTTTGACGCCTTGCTTGAAGCCCTGTGGCATCAAGTCATAAGTGAGGGCTAAAACTATGGTGCCAAGCACATTTGCAAGCCCTACTATCATAAAATGCACCTGTCCCTCGCACGCACGGTAAGCCCAGCCGCATTCGCATCCGCCGGCAAAGACTATGCCAAAGCCGAACAAAAACGCCCCCACAGCCACGGCAAGGCTCACATCCACGACCTTTGCGCTGTGCCCCCACATCATAAACGCAAAGGCTATGAGCGTGGCGAGTATCATACCGATGATGGCGCCTTTGAGGGCGATTTCGCGCCCAAACAAGAACAAATCGCGAAAGCACGAGGTGAAACACACTTGCCCCTTGGAGATGATGAAGCCAAAGGCAAAGCCGAAAATCAACGCCACGCTTAGCAAACTCGCGCGAACCTTGACATCAAGGGCGGGGTTCGTGGCGATGAGGTAGCAAACCCAGCCTAAAAAGGCGATGAAAACGAGGCTGCCAAAGAGTGAATGCCTAGCCGCTCGGCTTTTATCGCGCACTATACCCAAGCCCGTTTCGTTATCTACGCGAATGAGCGGGGCTTTGGGCTTGAAAAAGGGCGTGGAGCAGAGTTTCACGCCTAAATAAATGCCAAGCACCATAAAGATGGTAAAAAGCCAAGTGTGCAGCGAAAAATAGGGCAGTCCCGTGAAAAAGTCAGCGAGGTTGCAGCCAAAGGCTAGGCGTGCGCCAAAGCCCGATAAAAAGCCGCCTACGATGGCTTGAAAGACGCGTATGCCGCTTGCTGGCAGGCGGAATTTGACTTTGTTTGCCCAAAGTGCCGCCACGAGTGCGCCGATGAACATCCCAATGAGCATCACGCCGTCCGTGCGAGTTAGGGGCGTGCCGTTGAGGTTTTGAATTTTATAGTAGCTATACTCGCTTGTGTCAAAGCCGAAAAGCTCCAAAAATTCGCCGCCCCAGCGTGTCATCTCGCCCGTAACAGCCCACACGCCGCCAAGCACGCCAAAATACACCGCGCTAAGCACGCCCAGTGCGACCATAGCCTTGCCGACATCCCAGAAATTGACGATATACCTTTGTTTGAAGGATTGAAACATTGAAGTTCCTTTGTTTGTGTTAAGCAAAACTTGCTTCTGTTTTTTTGCAAATTTCCGTTTTTTTGAGTTTGGCGGAATTTTTTGGAAAATTCCACTTTGGAAATTTGAAAAATGACATTGTAGCGAAATAAACTTAAATTTAGCTGAATTTATTTATAAAAAGTCTAATTTTGTTTAAAATTTTAGATTTTTCTAAAAAAAATGTCTTTTTCAATTTGCTAATCATAAAGCCCAAATTTTAAGCCCTCTCAATGCGTTTCATTCTCGCTAAGCCTCATTTCATAGGCATTTGTGTCGCTGCTATATATGCTAAAACCGCCGCTAGATGCGATGGGTGCGGCTTTTAAGCCCTTGCTTGTTAGCTCGCACTCCCACCACAGCGTGAAATCGCGGTTGAAAAGGTAGGCTATGATGAATTTTTTTTCACCCACCTTGAAAATGAAATAATCATCAAGGCTTTTATAGCCCAAAATGTGCCTGTTGTCGTAGCTTTGCGGGGTTATGATACTGATGAAATAGGCGTTTTTGCGACTTTTTTGTAGGCTAATGCCTATTTCATCGCTAAGATAGCCCCCCTCTCGCTCGTTTTGATAAAGATAAAAACCGCCCAAAAGTGTGTAAATACCTTTGTTTGCTCGCTCGTTTTTTTTCCAAAGCTCCCAGTTTATAGGGTTTTGCCAGAGTTTTTTGCCCGCAGCGTTTGGTTCAAAGAGCCTTGTGGCAAGGTTTGCGCCGCTAAAATTTAAATCCTTTAACGATAAATTCGGCACCTTTGGCAGCTTACTCGTGTCAAAATAGCCCTGCACCGTGCTTTGCTCGCTAGCAAAGCCCGCTTGCTCTTTAATATAGGGCAGCAAATTTGATTTGGAGCTTGTAATGGGCTTTTTATCGGGGCTTAACTGCTCTATGAGCTTTTTAAGGCTTGGTAAAATGGACTCTTGCAAAGGCTCGCTATCCTCTATGATAGTCTCTGCGGGCAAATTTTCGTTTATTTCTATGTTAAATTGCGCACTTTTGGGCTTTTGCGAGCTTTCATTTTTATCAAGGCTCGTTAAATTTGACTCTTTTAAGCTTAAATTCTGCTCAACCTGCGTAAATTTCGGGCTTTGCTTGTAAAAAAAATGCGCTACTAGCACCAAAATCAGCAAAGCAAGTAGAATTTTATTCATCAAATTTCGCCCCTTTTTAGCAAATTTTTACCCAAATTTGTCAAAATTTCACCAAAAATTTAGCATAATTACCCTAAAATTTCAAAAACGGAAAGTCAAATGAAGCTAAATTACCGCAAAATTCTCAACCTGCGCCGCCTCGCAAGCTCGCCCAAACAGCTACTCACCGCCCTCATCGTCTTTGGTTTGGCGCTATTTTTCAGCACTTGCGCCAGCACGCAAACGCTCTCAGGCTCGGTAGAAAGGGTCATAGACGGCGACACGATACGGCTTGTCGATGGCGAGGGCAAAAGCCACAGGGTGCGCTTTTTTGGCATAGACGCGCCCGAGTCCAAACAGCCTTACGGCGAGGAAGCAACGGCGTTTTTGGCGAGTCAAATCGAGGGCAAAAAGGTCAAAATCATAATAAAAACAAAGTCGGACAAATACGGCAGAATCGTGGGCGTAGTGCAATCTGAGGGGCGCGACATAAACAAAATAATGGTAGAAAGGGGCTTGGCGTGGGCTTACAGCTACTACACGGACGCGTATTTGCCGCAGCACAGGCTCGCAAGGGAGCAGGGCGTGGGGCTTTGGGCGGATGAAAACGCCACAGAGCCTTATAAATGGCGCAAGAAGCACAAGGGCTTTGTGGATGATAGTGGAAAATAGGGGTTTGGGGTGAGTGAATTTGCTTTAAATAGTGGAAATTTGGGATTTTTTGTCAAAAATGTTTCTTTGGAGGCTGAAAATTTGGGAATTTTTGTGGAAAAATTCAGCCCACGCACCCAAAATTTAGGATTTTGTATAAATTTTTCTTGTTTAAATTCCCAAATTTCAAGCATTTTTGTAAAAAAATTCCCCCCAAACCCCCACTCCAAAGGCATCCTATGAAAAAAATTTGCCTTATTTTGCTCGCTAGCCTTTGTTTTACGGGGTGTTTCATCAACGAAAGGGGCATAGGAAATCGATATTACAGCGATTGCAGGGCTTATTATGACGCGAGTGGCACCTACCGCGAGGACTGCCCCAAAAATTGGCTAGACCTGCCTCTCACGCCCGTTTCGCTTTACAAAAAGCTCGTTACACAGCGTTGAGCGCGCCGAGCATCTTGTCCTCTTCGCTGAGCGGTTTTTTCTCGCTCGCAGCCCCCGCTTCCTTGCTATCAGGGCGTTTGAGATGAAAGATATGCTCGCTCGTAACCGTTATGTCCATCGAAGCCTCGAAAACCTTGACTTCATTTAGCATCCCGACCACGCGCACCTCCCTTTTTCTCGCGCTTTCATCAAAGAGTGCCTGCGCTTCGAGCTGCAAGACATCGCCGTATTTTAGCGGCGCGTAAAACGAGGTGCGCGACCTTGCAAGTATGGCAAATTCTTTATTCACAGCCGCTTGTGCCACATAGTTTGCCGCGCAAAACACGAAGGCATCATACACCAAGCCCTCGTTGTCGATGACCATATCGGCTGTGGGGATGAAAACCGAGCGTGCGTGGTTCTTTGAGAGCTCGCAAATCGTGCCAGCTATGGCGGTGTTGATTTCCGGGCAGGTTACGAGCTCGCTAGCTATCCTCGCTGCGTCATCTTGGGATACATATTGTTCGAGTTTGCCGAAATTTGCATCAGGGACCTTTATCATCCGCACCGCCTTTTGTAAATTTTTTGTTGCTTTAAACGCCCAAATAGGCGCATTTTGCCGTCTCAAAGTGCCTAAAAATAAGCCTTTGACTAGCCCACATAAGCACAAATAGCCCTTTGGGGCTAAAATCACAAAGCTAATATCGACAAAAACGAAAAATCTTTATATTTTGGGAGATTTAATGGATATTTTTGAAAAAGCTATTTTTACAAATCATTTATAAAATTTTTATATAA
>CAVJSG010000087.1:0-8469 GCA_963651895.1 Campylobacteraceae bacterium | reverse complement strand
AAAATAAATTTTACCATTTTTTAAAAATGTTTAAGGATATAGTAAAATAGAAATTTTTTGTAGCTAAATAGATAATAAGGCACGGTTTCGCACAAAAAATCACTTGTGTAAGGCGCACTAGACTTATAACGAATGCGGTCTGCCGAGTCCTACAAAAGTGATTTGCGAATGAAAAAAACGAGCCAAACCGAATTCAAAAAACAAAATTTAAAACCAGCCTTGTGAATTTTTTGCACAAAACGCCTAAAATTCACACAAAAATTTAATAAAACAGCCCAAAATCCACAATTTTAAAACAAATTCACGCCCAAAAATTTAAAATTCGTCCCAAATTCACGCCCAAAAATTTTAAAATTCAGCTTTCCACTTGCCTCTTATTTTTGCATTTTGTGCACTCTAAGAAAGTGCCCTTTTTTAGTTCTTTGATGACTAAATATGAGCCGCACTCGGCGCAGTTTTCGCCAGCTAGTTTATAGTTGCTTACGAATTTGCATTTGGGGTAGTTGGCACAGCCATAGAATTTGCCCCGCCGCGAGAGGCGTTGGACTATGCCCCCGCCGCAGTCCGGGCAGCTTACGCCCTCTAAAACCGCCCTTTCTTTTTTCGCCCCGCTTAAAGGCTTGGCGTTTTTGCACTCAGGATAGCCGCTGCACGCTGCAAATTCGCCGTTTCGCCCGAATTTTTTCACCATTTTTTTGCCGCATTTTTCGCACACGCCCAAATCCTCGCTCGCCTCTGCATTTTCCACGCTTTGCGCCGCCTCGCGTTTTATGAATTTGCATTTTGGATAGCCGCTGCACCCTACGAATTCGCCGTAACGACTTTTGCGCCGCACTAGTTCCTTGCCGCACTCAGGGCATTCCTCGCCTGTGGGCGTGCTTTGTTTGAGGGAGTTTATGTTTTTCCTGCCAAGCTCGATTTTGCGCATAAAGGGGAAGTAAAAATCGCGCAAAAGTCCTTGCCAGTCGGCTTTTTGCTCGGCTACCTCGTCAAGCTTTTCCTCCAAACGCGAGGTAAATTCAGCATCCACGATGTCGCTGAAATGCTTTTCAAGCACCTCGACCACGCTGAAAGCCACATCAGTGGGCGTTAGCTGCTTTTTTTCGATTTTGACATAATCCCTGCTTGTGAGTATGGAAATGGTGGGCGCGTAGGTGCTTGGACGCCCTATGCCAAGGCTTTCAAGCTTCTTTACAAGCCCCGCTTCTGAGTAGCGAGATGGGGGCTCAGTAAAATGTGAATTCATCGCTAAATCCTGCACCGCAAGGGTTTGCCCCGCCTTTAAATCAGGCAGAATTTTATCCTTATCCATATCGCCATAAACCTTGTAAAAGCCATCAAATAGCACTTTGCGCCCACTTATCTTAAAAATAGCCTCGCCTCCGCGCACGAAAACGCTTTGAGTTTGCGACAGCGCAGGGCTCATTTGGCAAGCCAAAAAGCGATTGTAAATGAGCGAGTAGAGCTTAAATTCATCTTTTTCAAGGAATTTTGCCGCGATTTGCGGCGTGAAATCTAGGTTTGTAGGGCGGATGGCTTCGTGTGCCTCTTGCGCGCCCTTGCTTTTGGTAGCATACACGCAAGGCTTGGCGGGCAGGTATTTCTCGCCGAAATTCTGCCCTATAAATTCGCGCGCGGCGGCAACGGCTTCTTTGGCTAAATTTAGGCTGTCGGTGCGCATATAGGTGATGACGCCCATAGTGCCTTGATGCGTGCGAACGCCCTCGTAGAGCTTTTGGGCGATGCTCATAGTCTTTTTGGGGTTGAAACCAAGGGCGTTTGAGGCGCTTTGTTGCAGCGTGGAGGTCATAAATGGGGGCTGCGGGGCGATTTTGCGCTCTTTACTCTCAATGCCTTGCACGGCAAATTCAGCCTTTTCGCAGGCTGCTAAAATGAGTTTTGCCCTGTCTTTGTTTGTGAGGCTTAATTTTTCAAGCTTTTTGCCCGCAAATTCCACGAGTTCAGCCGCCAAATCCTTGCTAAACACCATATCTATGCTAAAATACTCCACCGGCACGAAGGCGCGGATTTCACGCTCCCTATCTACCACGATTTTAAGCGCGGCACTTTGCACGCGCCCTGCGGACAAGCCCCTTTGGATTTTTAACGCTAGCAGGGGGCTTAATTTATAGCCCACGATGCGGTCAAGCAGTCGCCTTGCTTGCTGGGCATTTACGCTGTTCATATCAAGCTTTCGTGGGCTTTTGAGGGCATTTTCTATGGCTGAGCGCGTGATTTCGTGGAAAACTATGCGGGGCAAGGCGTTTTCGTCCTTGTCTATGGCTTTGGCGATGTGATAGGCTATGGCTTCGCCCTCTCTGTCCTCATCCGTTGCTAGAAATATGTTCTGCGCGGACTTTGCCTTGCTTTTAAGCTCTTTGACTATGGCTGAGTGGTCGCTTGAAATGCGATACTCTGGCACGAAATTTTCATCGTCAATTTTGATACCAAAGCTCGTTTTTGGCAAGTCGCGTATATGCCCTTTGGACGCTATGACTTCGTAATCCTTGCCCAAAAAACTGCCTATGGTTTTGGCTTTTGCAGGGGACTCGACTATGATTAAGGTTTTCATTTTGCTCGCCTTTTTTGGTGTGGAATTTTGGTTTTTTAAAAAAAGTGTTGAGCGGCAGAAATTTAGCAAAATCAAAGCGCAAAATGAAGCGAAACGCAATGACGCGCGCGAACGAAATTTTTAATTTCGAGTTTCGCGCGTGGGCAACGGCGCCCCGCGAATTTGTAGCTTTGATTTTGCTTTAAATTTAACCTAAAATTTGCATTTAAATTTCAACACTTTTTTAAAAAATCCTAAATTTTTCACCACTTTCCCAAATTTTAGCCCCAAATTCTACTAAATTTGCGTAAAAATTGCTGATTTTGCCGAATTTTTGTCAGCGTTTTTTAAAAATTTTTTGTTAGAATTTGGGCGAAATTTCTCAAAAAAAGCGAAAAAATGAGCGAAATTCAAGAAAATTTACAAGTAAAACGCATAAAAACGCGGCAAATCAAAGTAGGCAAAGTGGCTATCGGCGGGGGTGCGAGCATTTCGGTGCAGTCTATGCTTTTTGCCAAAACGCGCGACATAAAGGGCTGTTTGGAGCAGCTAAACCGCCTATACTTTGCTGGTGCGGACATTGCGCGGCTTGCCTGCCTTGATATGGCGGACGCTAGGGCTTTGCGCGAGATAAAAGTCGCCAGCCCCCTGCCGCTCATTGTGGATATTCACTTTAATCACAAGCTGGCGGTGTTTTGCGCTGAATTTATTGACGGCGTTCGCATAAATCCGGGCAACATCGGCGACAAGGAAAATGTCAAAGCCGTGGTGGATGCGTGCCGTGCGCGAGGCGTGCCCATTCGCATAGGCGTAAATAGCGGCTCCATCGAAAAGCGCTTCGAGCAAAGGCACGGACACGGCGTGGAGGCAATGCTTCAAAGCGCGCTTTATAACATTAAACTGCTCGAAGACTTGGATTTTAGGGACATTAAGATTTCGATGAAATGCTCAAATGCCCAAGACACCATAGCTGCATACGAGAGACTGCGCCCGCTGTGCGATTATCCCTTTCATTTAGGCGTTACGGAGGCTGGCACGCGCTTTCACAGCACCATCAAAAGCTCCATTGCGCTTGGAAACCTGCTTTTAAAGGGCATCGGCGACACTATGCGCGTGTCGATGACAGGCGAGCTCGAAGAGGAAGTGCGCGTGGCAAGGGCGATTTTGCAAGATAGCGGCATCCAAAAAAGCGGCGTAAATATCATTAGCTGCCCCACCTGCGGGCGAATTCAAAGCGATTTGGTGCGTGCCATAAAGATAGTCGAGGAAAGAGTCGCACACATCACAAAGCCCCTAAACATCAGCGTTATGGGCTGCGTGGTTAATGCGCTGGGCGAAGCAAAGGGCGCTGATGTGGCTATCGCCTTTGGCAAGGGGCAGGGGCTGGTGATTCGCCACGGCGAGGTGGTGGCAAAGCTTAAAGAAAAGGAACTCGTGGAGCGTTTTTTGCAGGAAGTGGAGGACGAGGCGAGAGTGAGGGAGTCGCAATAAAAATTGAAAAAATTTGCTAAATTTTGGCTGAATTTTTGAGAAATTTAAGGAAACTATGATGAACACGAACGAACATTACGATTTAGACTTGGAAAGGGCTATTTTAAGCTCTTGCATTTATAGCGAGGACGCTTATGGGTCGATTTCTGGGGATATTGAGCCAAAGGACTTTGTGCTAAAAGCCCACCAAGACATATTTAGCGCCATTGAAGCCTGTGTGAAAGCCGGCGAGCCTGTGGGTTTGAGCTTTATCAAAAAGCACAAAAGGGTAGATGAAGCCGTGCTGGGCGAGGTTATGGCGACTAATGCCATCGTGGATGTCGCTAAATACGCCACTGAGCTGCGTGAAAAGGCGATAAAACGCCGCCTGCTCGACTTTGCGCACACCATACCCTCGCGCATCAACGAAAATAAGGAAGTTTCGCAGATTTCAGACGAGATAAACAAAGAAATTTTCGCCATCACAAACCGCACGCGACAGGCTGACATAAAGGACACCGAGCAGGTTATCGGCGAGCTTTTGGAGGAATTTGAAAAGCAAAAAAACAACGCAGACAAAGGCATAGTAGGGCTTGACACGGGTTTTGCGGATTTAAATTTCAAAATCAAAGGCTTTAAAAAGGGCGATTTAATCATCATCGCCGCGCGTCCGGGTATGGGAAAAACTTCAATGGGGCTAAATTTCATCGAAAAAACCCTGCGAGATGGCAAGGGAGTGGTGTTTTTCTCGCTTGAAATGCCCGCCGTGCAGATAATGCAGCGCCTAATCTCCGCTAAAACCTCTATCCCACTGCAAAGGCTGCTCATCGCGGACCTCAACGATGACGAGTGGAGCAGGGTTGGGGACGCCTGCGAGGACTATCAGCGCAAGAATCTCTACATTTACGACAGCGGCTATGCGAGCATCACGGATATAAGGCTGATTTTAAGGCGTTTGAAAGCCCAAGATGAGAGCGTGTCGCTGTGCGTGGTGGATTACATCGGGCTAATGGTGAGTAATAGTGCGTTTAGCGACAGGCACTTGCAGGTAAGCGAGATTTCACGGGGCTTGAAGCTACTCGCACGCGAGCTAGATATGCCTGTCATCGCACTTTCACAGCTAAATAGAAGCCTTGAAGCGCGGGCAAACAAGCGTCCTATGCTAAGCGACTTGCGCGAAAGCGGCGCCATCGAGCAGGACGCGGACACGATTTTGTTTGTTTATAGGGACGAAATTTACCGCGAACAAGAGGAAAAAGAGCGTGAAAACAAGGCAAAAGCCGAGGGCAAGGACTACAAGCGCACTTTTTTTGCGAACCCCAAGCAAGAAAAAGCCGAGCTCATCATTGGCAAAAACCGCAACGGACCCACAGGCACGGTGGATTTGGTGTTTTTAAAGGACAGCTCGTCTTTTAGCGAGGCACCAAAAGAGGACTTCGTGGCTACGAGCTTTGAGGGGTAAAATTGATAAATTTTGCACGAATTTGTGGGCTTTAAAATCCGCGCTTTTAACTTAAATTTAACGGAAAATTCACGCTTTTTAAGTTTAAATTTGCAAATTTTAGCGTTAAAAAGCGTGAATTTTCGCCTTTGGCAAATTTTCTTGCATTAAATTCAGCGAATTTTCACTCCCTTGTGCAAATTTTTTATCAACCATAAACAAAACTTCCCTATAATTTCGCCATCACACAAGCGGAGATAACGATGAAACTAAGCGAAATAGCCGAATTTTTAAGCCTTGATTATGCGGGTGAGGATATGGAGATAACGGGGCTGAACTCGCTTCACAACGCGAATTTTAACGAGCTGAGCTACTGCGATGGGCGAAAAAACGCACCAAACATCGCTAGCACGGGGGCTGGGGCGATTTTGATAAGCAAGGAATTTGAAAGCCTCGTGCCAAAGGAAACGAAAATTTTACTCAGTCCAAACCCCCATTTGTCCTTTGCTTATTTGAGTAAGCTTTTCGCCAAAGAGCTAATTTCAAGCACTCCGCGCCCTGCGAAAATCGCAAAGTCCGCCCTGATAATGCCAAATGTGTATTTAGGCAGCGGCGTTGAAATCGGCGAAAATGTCGTGGTGATGGCAGGTGCTTACATAGGCGATAATGTCGCCATCGGCGATGGCACACTCGTGCATCCAAATGTCGTCATCTACAACGACACGAAAATCGGCAAAAAGTGCCACCTGCTCGCAAACTGCGTCATCGGCTCGGACGGCTTTGGCTACGCGCACAACGATGCTGGCGAGCATTACAAAATCTACCACAACGGCAATGTGGTTTTGGAGGACGGCGTAGAAATCGGCGCTTGCACCACCATAGACCGCGCGGTGTTCGACAGCACCATCATCAAAGCAGGCTCAAAAATCGACAACCTCGTGCAAATCGGACACAACTGCAAAATCGGACAAAACTGCCTCATCGTCTCGCAAACGGGGCTTTCAGGCTCGACAGAACTTGGCAAAAATGTCGTGATGGGCGGGCAGAGTGCGAGTGCTGGGCATTTAAGCATAGGCGATTTTGCTACCATAGCCGCACGCGGGGCGGCTGTGAAGGACTTAAAAGGCGGGCAGGTTTATGGCGGCGCGCCCACTATGCCACAGCGCGAGTGGCTGAGGCTTCAAGCGAAATTTGCTTTAATGGTAAAGGATAAAAAGTAGTTTGTGATTTGCGGTTTTTTTGGGAGCTTTATGGTATCAAATTTTAGTGCGTTTTGTGAATTTTAGCGACTCTTTTCTAAAAAAGTGTTGAATTTCGAGCAAATTTCAACGCAAAACCAAAGCTCCAAATTCGTGGGGCGCCGTTGCCCACGCGCGAAACTCGAAATTAAAATTTCGTTCGCGCGGGTCAAAGCGTTTCGCTTCATTTTGCGCTTTGATTTTGCGGAATTTCTAGCTCAATGCTTTTTTAGAAAAAACCCTTAAATTTATCAAAAAAGGACGACTTATGGATGATTTAGGAAAGCTGATTTTACGGCTTAGCACAGGCGTTATGATGCTGCTACACGGCATTTCAAAGGTGCAAAATTACAGCGGCACGATGAACTACCTACAAGGAAGCGGCGAGGAAGCGGGGCTTTTAGCCACTTTGGGGCTACCAAATTTCCTAGCTTACGGGGTTTTCTTGGGCGAACTTGTCGCGCCTGTGTTTTTGATACTCGGCGTCTTGCCGCGCCTGTCGGCACTTGCGGTGATGGCGACTATGGCAGTTGCCATATATTCGCACGCGGGCGTGGAGGGAGGCAGCGCATTGTTCTCTCTTGGCGGCTTTGGCGGCTGGTCCTATGAGTTGCAAGGGCTATATTTCTTTGCCTCGCTTGCGATTTTAGTAATGGGTAGCGGCAAATTCTCGCTTTATGGGAAATTTTAGGCGATATAGTGCGGTATTTTCGGCAGGGCGCGAATTTTTTAGCATTTTTGCTTAAATTTGGCTAAAATTTGCTAAAATTCCTTAAAAATTCAAAGCAGGATGCGGAAAATGGGCGTTTTGACACAGCTTGAAGACGAGTTTAAAAATGAGGAAGTGGAGAAATTTTTGCACTTTTTCAGGGTTTTGTGCGACAATTTCGAGCCTTTAATCATCAAAATAAGCGAGAGCAAAGAGCGCTACAAAGAGGGTTTGCGCGAGCTTGACGCGCTCTCGCATAACTTATCTTGGGCTGCGAAACGACTAAATCTCACTCAAATCGTGGATTTTTGCACCTTTTGCGAGGATTTACTCGCCCAAGCAGCGAAATTTGAGGGACCTGCGAGCGATGAATTTGTCGAGTGGCTGCTGCTTTTGAGCGAGCAGTTTGAGAGATATTGTCAAAATTACGAAAAAGATGAACTTTCATTAACCTTTTTCAATCCAAATTTGGCTATAATACCGAGCATTTTGTCAAAATAATGGGAGCGACTTGGCTTCGACAGGAGTAGGGTGGCTTAGGTGGCATACCGCTTTGGGCACAGCGTAAAAAGTCCGCAAAATTTAAACGCAAACAACGCGAATTTCGCTCCTGCTTACGCAAAAGCTGCGTAGCGGTCGAGCCTCGTTTCTGGGCGATACTATCTAGCTTGGGGGCGGGTAATCTCAGGTAGTGTAGCTTGTGCGCCTGACGAGCGTGCGGGTGAATTCTAGTCTAGCCGCGCGACAGGGCTTTGGAGAGTGAGCTGCGGGCGGTGAATTTTTCACTCTTGCTAAGTATGTAGAAGCCTTTGCTGAGCTATTTTTGGACAGGGGTTCAATTCCCCTCGCTTCCACCATTTTATCTTTCTTTAAATTTCTCTCATTTTCAAATACTTCCTTTAAGTGCCTGCGTAATGGGCTTTATGACTTCTTTTATTGACTTTTGATTTCTTTTATGTGGTAATTTTTGCCAAATAATTAAGGGGCTAATTAGGGGACTAGTCATTTTATTAAGGGACTAGCTCTAATTAACCCTTAAAATAAGGGATAAGCTATGGCA
>CAVJSG010000086.1:0-8480 GCA_963651895.1 Campylobacteraceae bacterium | reverse complement strand
ATTTAAATCTTCATTCAAAATTTCCAAAATCGTATTTATATTAGATAGGTGTTTTTTTGTTTTTTTATAAAACTTTAAATTCTTTGTTTCTTCTAGTTTCAGTTGCAACCGATTTTTAAGCCTATAAAATTTATCAAGCCGTTTTTTTGCAGCCTCCAAATCGCTTAAAGCATAGTTAAAATCGCCCCTGTAATGCGTTTGCAAAAGATAAAAACGCAAAACTTCGCCGTTAAATTCACGCAGGGCATCGCGGATGAAAAAGCTGTTATTTAGGCTTTTGCTCATCTTTTCGCCGTCAATTTTCACAAAGCCATTGTGCAGCCAAATGCGCGCAAGCTCGCTCGCGTGAGCGCAGCGGTGCTGTGCGGCTTCGTTTTCGTGATGCGGAAAAAGCAAATCCGCCCCCCCGCAGTGTATGTGAAGTTCGCTAAATAGGGCATTTATCATAGCCACGCATTCTGTGTGCCAGCCCGGACGCCCCTTGTCAAAGGGTGCGTCATAAAAGTTTTCATCGAATTTCCACAGCACAAAATCGCTTTCGTTTTTCTTTGTAACTTCATTTTTAAGGCGGCTTTGATTTTCGCCCAAAACCCTATGCGACAAGCTAAAATAGCCGCTGTCCTTTGAGCTGTCAAAATAAATTCCATCATTTAAAGCGTAGGTAAAGCCCATCTTTTCGAGCTTTGAGATTAACTCTATCATTTGCGAAATGTATTCTGTGGCTTTTGGTTTGAAATTTGGTTCTAAAACATTTAGTGCCTTCATATCGCTTTCATAAGTGCTGATATAATGCTTTGTTAGGGCTTTGAGCGTTGAATTTTTCTCTTTCATTTTGTTTAGAATTTTATCATCAATGTCCGTGTAATTTCGCGCAAAATTCACGCAAAAGCCCATAGCAAGTAGAGTTCGGCGCAGTAAATCAAAGCAAACAGCACTTCTCGCGTGCCCCAAGTGAGCGTCATCATAAACCGTGGGTCCGCAAAGATAAATGTTTAAAACGCCGTTTTTACCTGGGTTTAGTTCGATTTTTGTTTTACTTTTGCTGTCAAATAATCTCATAAATTTTCGCCTTTTTTGCTAAATTTTGCTTAAAAAATTCATAAAATTCACGCTATTTTTCAAATTTTTCCCCAAAAATTCACAAATTTTTCCATAAAATTCCCTAAAAAACCGCCCTTAAAAGCTCATAAAGCCCCACAAAAAGCCCTATAATTTTACCCTTAAATTCTAACAAAACAAAGCCAAAAACGAGTAAAAAAGCCACGCCCAAAAGCATTTTTTTAGCATTTATGAGCCTCAAAAACGCCCGAGTGCCAAATTCTTTTATGTTTGCGCCTAGCAAATAAAAGGCGCTTAACGAGCTAGCCAAAGCCACGCCAAGCACCTTGTTTTCGGGGTTTTCGATGAGTAAGATAAAAAGCACCGAAAAACTAGCCGACAAGCCAAGTGCCTTAAATGCGATGATGGCGGCGATTTTTTGCTTGAATTTCGCGTAAAGCCAAAGTGAGAGTAGCTTTTGCAAGCCATAGGGCAAAAGCCCTGCTAAATACGCCATAAGCACGAAAGCCGTGATTTTGGCGTCATTTGAGCCGAAATTTCCGCGCTCAAAAAGCAAGGTGGTGATTTCAGGGGCAAAGATAATGCCCACAAGTGCCGAAAACACGAGCATAAAGCTAAGTGCTTCAAGTGCTTTTTGCATAAAATTTAGGGCGAGTTTTTCCTCGCCGCTTTTGAGGTGTTTTAGGATTTTGGGGAAACTCACTTGCGTGAGAGCTATGGCAAATAGGGCGAGTGGGAGCTGAAAAACGCGGTTAGCGTAGTAGAGGTAGGATATGGAGCCTGTTATGAGAAAGCTAGCTATGGTGGTATCAAGCAGCGAGCTTAACTGCGTGGCTGAGGAGCCCAGCACGCCGTGAAAGAAATTCGCGTAGAAGTTTTCAAGGCGCACTTTGGTGCGTTTCATCCGCACGCTAAGCCACATAGCCCGCGCTGTGATGTTGTTTTTTAGGGCTATTAAATGTAAAATCAGCTGCGCAAGCCCGCTTAAAACGATGGCGTAGGAAAAATAATACATATTTTTTAGCGGCTCGTTTATATCGACAAAAAACACGCAAAGGACTATGCAGAGGTTAAAAAGGCTAGCCGAAAACGCCGTAACGAAAAATTTATGCTCATAATTTAAAATCGCCCCAAAAAGCGTGGTTAAAAAGATGAAAAAAAGATACCAAAAATTTATGGCAACAAGCGGAGATGCCAGCGCGATGGTTTCTGCGCTAAATCCAAAGGCGAAAATTTTGGTAAAAAATCCCGCGAAAAAATTCACCAAAACGCAAAGCAAAAACACCGCCGAACCAAAGCGCACCAGCACCGCCACGCAAAATGCGCCCTTTTGCCGCGCCTTTGTGAAATTTGGCAAAAAACTCTGCCCAAACGCCCCCTCAGCAAAGATGCGCCGAAAAAAGGCGGGCATTTTCATCGCCACGAAAAACACATCGCTGTAAAGCCCAGCCCCCAAGTATAGCGCGAGGATGATGTCGCGCGCGAGCCCAAGCAGCCGCGAGAATAATATCCCAAGCGCGTTTGTGATGAAGTTGTGAAAGACTATGCTTTTGGGTTTTTTCATAATTGTTTTTTCGCTTTTTTTGGTTTTGATTTTTTCGTAAATTTTTTTCGCTTTTTTTTGAATTTTCTTAAAAAATTCGCCGAATTTTTTGCTTTTTGCTTTTCGTAAATTTTTCGCACCACGCCGTCATTGCGAGCGAGCGCAACTGCGCGAAGCGTGGCAATCCATACTTTAAAAAGCTGTTGTCTTTGCCATTTTAAAATAATTTAAGCAAATTCAAATTTTGCCTTAAATTTTTTAGCAAAATTCACGGCAAAACCAAAGCTACAAATTCGCTCAACGCCGTTGCCCACGCGCGGTACCCAAAATCCAAGATTTTGACCGCGTGGGGCAAAGCATTTCGCTTCATTTTGCGCTTTGATTTTGCTTTATGCGTTTCTCGCGCCCAAAAACGCGACTTTGTCGCGTAGTGGCTACGCTTCGGCGTTTCACGCCTCGCAATGACGGTACGGCGGGCAAATTTTCGCCCTTTTTGTAAATTTTCGCAAAAACGGCGAGGCATTTTGTAAATTTATAAGCGTATTTTAGCCAAATTTTCATTAAATTAAAGTATAATGTGCGCAGAGTTTTCAAAAAAGAGTTTTCGCAAAAAGTTTTCAAAAAAGGGTTGAAAGAGTTTAAGATGAGTGAAGTGGCTGAGTTCGTCAAAGAGCCTTATAATGAGCTTTTAAAAGAGAGTGTGCGGCTTGGCGTGGGCGTTGAAAGGCTGGATTTTCATTTGCTGGGCTTTAAAAGCGAGTATAGCACGGATGCGCCGCCGCCTGAAAATGCGGACAAAGCGGGCGAAAATGCGCCCAAAAACGGCGAAAATTCAGCGAATAAAAACGCCCAAACCCCCAAAAATGCCCCAAATTCAGCAAATTCAGCGCCTCAAAACGCGCAAAGCCCTGAAAACGCACCGCCCAAGCCTGAATTTAAGCCAAATTTCAAGGCTTTGAGCGAAAAGGAACTCACGCTTTTTGATGACGAGAGCGTTTTTTTGAATGAAAATCTCAAAATCCGCCAAAGCTATAAAATCCAAATTTATCAAACAAACACCCTCAAAAAAATCCACAAAAGCCCCAAAATAAAGCTCGTTGAAAACAAGGATTTAAGCAAACTCATTGCAGATATGGACTTCACGGGGGTTGTGTATTATCAAAATATCGCTATGGAGATACTCCAAGACATTTACAAAAAGATGATTAAGGACGGATTTTTTGTGGGAATTCGTATATTTGATTTCAAAAAAGAACTCATTGAAGTGATAACGCAACTCAAAAATAAAACCCTAAAACACCCCAAAATAAAGCTTGAAGTCGCCACGGGCGTGCATCCCATCTCGCCTGAGAGCGAAAAACTCATCATTTGCTACAAGGACAAAATTCCACAAGTCGAGGGCATCCAAAAGGTAAGCCTTGTGGGTATAGGCGAGGGCGAGCTGATTTTACGCCACATAGTGCCCGGCACCGCGCGTAGAGGGCGCAATTTAAAGCTTGAATTCATCGAGCCTCATTTGCCCCCTGAAAATAAAATCGAATTTTCTTGCTCTGAGAATTTCGAGGCAAAAGAGCTTTGCAAACTGCCCGAGCGCGTGCATTGCGTGGAGTATTATGCCAAGAAAAAGGGCTTTGTAACGCAGACGCCGGACGGGAAATTTGAGATAGAAAACGAGCTGAATTTGACCTCGGCGACTTTCAAAGAGACGGGGGCGATTTTGGGCGGGCTTGACAAGGGCATTACGGTGAATATCAAAAGCGCCTCGGACTTGGAGGATGCCGTGGGTTCGGGCGTTCATATAGAGTGCGAGACGCTTGTAGTCAATGGCAATGTCGGTTCTAACACCATCTTAAAGGCAAAAAGCGTGAAAATTTACGGCAACACAAACAATAGCGCGAAAATTTACGCCGATGATGCCTATATATCCACGCATAAGGGCTATTTAAAGGCTGAGAAAGCCGACATAGACACGCTTGAAAACGGCGTTATAGAGGCGAAGGCTGCTAAAATCAAAAAGGGAATGGGCGGCAAAATCAGCGTGCAAAGGGCGTTGCTTTCGTCCTTGGGCAGCAATAATAGCATTGATTTTAGTCAGCTAGCCATCATCGAGCAATGCTCGGGCAACAACAACAAATTCACAGCTCAGCTTTTCGGCGAGAACGAGGCTTTGAGCAAGTTAAAGGCTATCGAGGCGCGGCAACGAGAGCTTCCAAAGCTCATCGAACAGCTTGAAAGCGCGATAAATTCGAGCAAGGGCGGCGTGGAAATGCTGATGAAAAAAATCAACGAATTTAAAAAGCAAAACTTCCCCGCGCCCCCAAATTTCATACGAATGGTAAATGAATACAGGGGCTATGTGAGCGAGCTTGGCAAGCTAAACGCCCAAGAAAGCGAGCTGAAAATTCAAAAAGAGGAACTCATCAGAAACCTCAAAACCAAAGAGGAGGAGCTTTTTGAAGCCAAAATCATCAACAAGGGCAAGACTTGGGAGGATATGAATGTGATAAAATGGCGTTTTGGCACGAGTGAATGCACCTTTATGCCCAAAAGAGGCGATGAGGCGCCGCTGATTTACGCAAAATACATATTTGACAGCAAGAAAGTGGGGATAGAAGTAGGGCAGGAGATTGATGAGAGGGATTTGGAGTGGTTGAAGGGGTAAAAATTCAGCTTTTTGGCATTTTGACAAAGATTACAGCGAGGAAACGCAATGATAGCAGCAATTGAAGGCATCGTAAGCCTCAAAGAGCCCACCTTTGTGGTGCTTAAAACAAACGGGGGTGTCAGCTATGGGCTTAGCGTGTCGCTTTTTTGCTCCGCACACCTTGAAAAGGGGCAGCGCGCCGAGCTTTTCACCACGCACATCGTCAAAGAGGACTCGCAACGGCTTTTTGGCTTTTTGGACAAAAACGAGCAGCGAATGTTTGAGCTGCTTCTCAAAGTCAGCGGCGTGGGTCCTAGCACGGCGATGGCGGTGTGTTCGAGCCTCGATACGAACGCCTTTTACGCCGCGCTGCACACGGGCGATGAGGCGGCGTTAAAAAGGGTTGCAGGCATCGGTGTAAAGAGCGCAAAGCGCATCATAGTGGAGCTTGGGGATGCAAAAATCGCCATCGAGGGTGGCGATGAGACGCAAAATCAAGCCTTGCAGGCACTTTTGTCGCTAGGATTTAAGCAGGATAGGGTTTTGAAGGTATTAAGCGAGTGCAAAGCAAGCACTACCAGCGAACTCATCAAAGAAGCCCTGCAAAAACTCTCTTAAAAAGGGCATTTATGAAGTATGGAGTCATATTCGGGGGCAACAGCTACGAGCACGAGATAAGCATAGTGAGCGCAATAGTGCTAAAAAAGGTGTTTCGCGGCGATATGAGCTTTATTTTCGTAAGCTCTGACAGGCGTTTTTGGCTTATACCAAGCGAGAAAATGAATGCCAAAACATTTAGCAGCGGGGCTTTTGCGCAAGAAAATGAGTTATTTTTGCGGCAGGGGGGCTTTTTTGGCAAGAAATTCCTCGGCGAAAAACGCTTGGAGTGCGATATTTTCATAAATTTAAGCCACGGACGAGACGGAGAGGACGGCAAAATCGCCTCTTTGTGTGAATTTTACGGCTTAAACTACATAGGACCGCGCGTTGAGGCGAGCGTGATGAGCTTTAACAAAGCTCTAACCAAGCTTTACGCGCAAAGCGTGGGCGTGAAAACCCTGCCATATCAGCTTTTAAAGCGCAGCGATAATGGCGCAAGCCTTGAAAACCTTAAATTCCCTTGCATCATAAAGCCCGCGCGCCTTGGTAGCAGCATAGGTATAAGCGTGGTGCATAGCGCGGATGAGCTGTCCTACGCCCTTGACATCGCCTTTGAATTTGACGAGGAAGTGCTAGCCGAGCCCTTTGTGAGCGACATTAGAGAGTTTAACCTCGCGGGGTGCAAGGTAAAGGACGAGTTCATTTTTTCTCTCATCGAGGAGCCGCAAAAAAAGGAGCTTTTGGACTTTGAGCAAAAATACCTCAGCTTTTCAGGGCGAGGCGAGGTAAGCGAAGCCGCGCTAAATGATGGGCTAAAAAGCAAGATGAAAGCGGCGTTTGAGCGCATTTATGAGCCGCTTTTTAGGGGCGCACTCATACGCTGTGATTTTTTCGCCATAAAAGATGAAATTTACCTCAACGAAATCAACCCAAACCCCGGTTCAATGGCAAACTACTTGTTTAGGGATTTTAGCGTGGTTTTAGAGCGGCTCGCAAACAGCGTGCATTGTGGCTGCGAAAAGCGCATAAACATCGACTACGCCTTTTTGCACTCTATAAGTGGGGCAAAGGGGAAGTTGTGAATTTCGCCATTCCTTGAAAAGCATTTTAAAGCAAGAAACTCTCAAAACATTCACGCAAATTTGTGAATTTTTGCCAAAATTCACAAAAAAATTAAGTAAATTTTTGCTAGAATTTATCAAAGCAAGAATTACAAACAGGCAAAAAATTACAAACAAGCAAAAGCCATTATAAAATCGCCAAAAACTAGGACAAAAATGAATTACGATAATTTAAAACCGCTGCTTTTTATGCTGCCGCCCGAATGCGCTCACGCCCTTGCGGAGTGGGCTTTGCGCGGCGTGAATTTCATCGCACCGGGCGCGTTAAATCTCATCGCAAAAGAATGCGTCATCGATGATGAAAGCCTGCGACAAGAGCTTTTGGGGCTACATTTTGCTAACCCCGTGGGCTTGGCTGGGGGCTTTGACAAAAACGCCACTATGATTCGCCCCCTTTGTGCCTTGGGATACGGCTTTTTGGAGTTTGGCACTTTCACGCCGCGCGCGCAAAGGGGCAACGACAAACCGCGCTTGTTTCGGCTTGTGGGGCAAGAAAGCCTGCAAAATGCGATGGGTTTTAACAACGAGGGCAAGGATAAAATCGCCGCGAGGCTCGCTAAAATCTACCCTTTCGCGCTGCCGCTAGGCGCAAATATCGGTAAAAACAAGCTCACAGCGAACGAGGATGCCATAAACGACTATGTGTGCTTGCTTAAAGAGTTCGACACGCTTTGCGATTACTTCATAATCAATGTCTCATCGCCTAATACCAAGGGGCTGCGGGATTTGCAAAGCAAAAAATTCATCGTTTCACTGATGAGCGAGGCTAAAAAGCTCACAAAAAAGCCCATTTTGCTAAAAATTTCGCCTGATATGCCCGTAAATGCGGCACTAGCGCTTTGCGAGGACGCTCTAAACGCCGGTATAAAGGGCTTTATCATAGCAAATACTAGCACGGATTACGCTCTGCTTGATAACAACCGCACCTTTGGGGGCATCAGCGGGCGGCTTATCGCTCAAAAAAGCGGTGAATTTTTTAGACAACTCGCCCAAAAGCTCTTTGGCAGGGCTTTGCTCATCGCAAGCGGGGGCATAGATAGCGCGGCGGCGGCATTTGAGCGCATAAAAGACGGCGCAAACCTCGTGCAAATCTACACCGCCTTCATTTTCAAGGGTCCTACCATCGCGCGCGACATAAATAAAGAGCTTGCGCAAATGCTGAAAAATGAGGGCTTTTTGCATATAAGCGAGGCTGTGGGGGCGAATTTAAGGGACTCTCGCAAAGCTAGGCGTGGAAAAAATGTGAATTTAAGCACAAAGGGTGCGGAAAATTTGCAAATTTTAGACGAAAATTCAGCTAAAAATTCAAAAAATTCACGCAAAAAAGCCGTAAAAAGCGTGAATTTGGAAAAAAATTCACAAATTTCAGCTACGAAAAGCAAAAATTCAAAAGTAAAGCCGAAAAAAGCGTGAATTTAACGCGCAACGCGCGTTTTTGGGCGTGCAGAAACGCAAAAGCAAAGCGCAAAATGAAGCGAAACGCTTTGACCCGCGCGGTCAAAATCTGTGATTT